>CAMNNQ010000167.1 GCA_946545645.1 uncultured Clostridia bacterium
AGTTTTCATACGAAAAGGAAGAAAAGTAGGATGACGGCTCATCGGATAAAAAGTCTTCTTCGCTTGACAATCTTTTGCAGGTCGAGGAGACATTTAACAGCATTTTTGGCAAAAACAAGGATGAAGCTTTAAAGACGGTCTCTGAAGCGCTTGGCATCAAATTTGAAGAAATGTTCACGGAAGAACAATGTTACGATCAAAAAACAAAGACCGCGAGCGTGACAGGATCTACAGCCGCATCTGCGAAACGGCGGATTTTTTTCTCGTGGAAGGCGAGGACAGGCGGAGGAAAATGCTGGCAAAGAGGCTCACGGACTGTCTGTCCGGGGTGCCGGAGTGATATCTTAGAGAAGTATCATCTATGGGGAGGAAGAAATATGATCTGTGCAAGATGCGGAAGTCCAATGAAAAAGGGGCAGTATGCCTGCCTGAAATGCGGGAAGACTCTGCCGGAAGGCCGCTCTGCCGAAGCGGCTGCTCCAAAGAAAAAACGCCGGTGGATCCTTATTGCGGTTATCATCCTTGCGGTCACTGCTCTGGGAGCTGCCCTTGCGGTCATACTCGTTAACAGCAGCAGCGGGAGAAGATCATCCGACAGTTCATACGGCGGCAAAACCGGCAGCATGTCCGAGCCTGCAAATGAAAACATCCTGGATAAATTCTTCACCGAAGGATATTACATCTACAAATGCAACGAGTTTTCGGATCTGTCGGGAAGGACGGTTTACGGAGAGATCACCGTCAAGAAGGAGAACCACACCATTACCAATTCCACCTATATGTCGGCTTCCTTCGCATTCTATGACGATTCGGGGACCAGGGCGCGGTACGATGCTTACGATTCCCGGATAATCTTCTCGGACTATGATTATAAAGGCCCGGCCTTAGGCGGCTCCTGCAGTGATGATGATTGCTACTCAAGCGATGATACCGTTGAACTGAGGTTCCTGTGGTGGCAGTATCCGCGGAGCGCACATAGAGGCCACATCAACGGGGACGGCTCTATCACTCCTAACCATACGGAAAAAATGGTTTACCGCGACGGTGATATCTATACCGAAGACGGCGAAAAGCTTACCTTCTCCAAAAAGTCTTTCGATCAGCAGCTTAATTCAGGCAGCATCGACAACGGCAAGACCGAGAATTACCTGATGTCCGATGCGGAAAAGGCTTGCCTGGAGTAATATATGAGCTATGTGGATGAGCGCCTTGTGTGAAAATGGACGGGAGCGTGGGTCTATAAGGAAGGCAAAAATGTTGTACCTTGAGAACGATAATATAAAACTATATGCATACCAACGGCAGCGTTTATTATCTCGGCTTCGATGACGGCACGATCACGAATATCGACGGCTTTGAGATAACCTTCAGGGACGGCGCAAAGGCCCTTAAGCGATATTTGCTCTGATTCGGAGTGAATGTCGCTTTTTTATGCCTGTCGAGCTTTTTGATAGTATTTTACATGGTTTTTAGAGGTGACCATTAATTATAATATTATAGTACTTGAAAAGCAAATTCATTTATGCTATAATATACAAAAAGCCAAGAGAGGTGATATTTATGAGCAGAGAAACAACGGAATTCGTGATCTACATCATCAACGAAGTCGCAAACACAAGGGGGCTCTATCCCTCGAAGGTTTATAAGGTTATGGAAAGCACCGGCTGTATCAGTAAATACCTTATCCCCTTTTACGATGTGCTGCACTCGATGAGCTCGCAGAGTGTGGTCGAGGACGTGCTTGAATATGTTACTTCGAGAGGTGAGAGCTTATGACAGTCTATCATGGCTCAGATCTTATAATTGAAAAGCCAGATATCCTGCACTCAATGAAAAGGCTCGATTTCGGAAAGGGCTTTTATGTAACCACAGTGTTTGAACAGCAGCAGGATGCAGGATATAGTAGGAGAATTATATGAAACAGCGGCTGTTATGCCTAAGCGCAACGCATATCAGTTCGGAGCGGTACTGTTCCATTACGATGCAAAGCAGAAGGAGCTCCATTCCAAGCGCAAACAGACACAGTCTATGGAGGAACGCTGCGGCCTATACAAACAGGAGAACACCGAGCTCAAGCAGCAGATCAAACAGCTTTCACAGCAGCAGACAGATATGTGCCAGACCGCTGAAAGTGTACGGCTGTTAAAGAAGCAGGTGGATGCTCTGCAAAGGGAGCTGGAAGAGAAGGAAGCAGAATATCTCGAGTTTCGTGAGAACGCGGCTGTCAAGGAGGATTCCTACCGGAAAAGCTCCGGGATCATACAGTTTTATCGTGAACAGTATGAGACCGCCGCCGGGTTCCCTACCGACAAGAACGATTTCTGCAAATGGATCGTGAGCAGCTTTTCTGACGAGCTTACAGTTGCTCCGCGAGCGGAGAGCGAGATGAAAAAATACAGCGGAGCTCTTGACCTTGTCAGCCTTTGCGACGGATTGGTATTCCTCGATGCATACGCAAAATACCGCCGCCGCGAGATATCAGAAGAAATGCTTGGCCTTTATGCCATGCGCGGCAACTGGGATGTGCAGAACTGCGGCAAGGAAGCCATAAAGCTCCGCCGCACCGACTATACCGTGACAGTTGGCAAGAAACAGTACACCCTTGATCTTCATATCAAGCGGGGCACACAATCCGAGGAACTGATACGCATATACTTCTGCTGGGATCCGGACACAAAGAAGATCATCATAGGCTCCATGCCGGAGCATCTGGCTACCGTTAAGAACGGGACCTGAAAAGAGCCTGGCTTTTTTCTTGCAAGCTGCTGCAACACAGATCATCCGTAACGACAGACCGTTTCAGAATGCGCCTACAAGACAAAAAACAGGACAGCATATCTTTTATACGCTGTCCTGTTTTTTTTTGTTGTTATCAATGATCTCTTATGATCTCCGAAACATATTTCCAGGCAATGTCATCAGACTGCCAGACTCCGTTCTCTGAAAGGCGGAACTGAAAGCCGTCGGCAAGCATAGCAGCAGTACAGATCACCAGCACCACAGGTTTCCCGTGTCGGCTACCGACTTTAAAAGCGGTCTCGATATCCCCGGAAAGGTGAACATACAGTCTGTTCATTTTCTTTATTCCATTTTCCTTTATGCTTTCAAGAAAGCGCTCTGCTGTACCGTGATAGAGCTTTTCTGGCGGCACAGTAACAGGCATCTCCACTTCTACGGAGATGCTGTGCCCCTGATTGGCTCTGATCTTTTTTCTGTCGGGAGAGAAGCTGTAACGCTGCTTACTGTCCTCGCGGACGATACGCTCCAGGGTCTCCGTATCTATCATATAACCCTTGGCATTGATACCCTCAATAAGCCCTGTAGTGTCCGCCCAGCCGTATCTGTCAAGGGTTATGCCGATCTCCTCCGGTTTGTGTCGGAGAATAAGACTTATGAATTTACTCAGAGATGTGTCGTCATTTTTCATTATCTTTTCCTCTCATTCATTTCAACTGCTTATGTTAAGCTATATACTCTTCCGGCAGGTACTCTTGCATTATGCGGCACTCTGTCAGCGATAGCAGTCTCCTGTGTTTATTATATCATATTATTATAATTCGTCAAGACAGCTTTGCCGCGATCTTTCATGTATTATCTGTCTTCCGCTCTCCGGAAGAGAGCTCCGGACTGTTCTCCGGCCCGGCACACCGTAAACATCTGTCCCGGCGTATATGTCCGACATCTTTATCGGGTCAGAAACCTTATCACATTTCTCCGGCACATCGTATTCAAGCTCTTTCTCTGCACGGTCTGCAAGGAAGCTCCAGAAGTTGACACAGCCCTCCGGCTTTGCTGCCAGCAGGATGCTCCTGGCACGAGTCGCCGCGACATAGATCAGGCGCTCCTTTTCCGCGATACACGCTTCGGATTCCGTATCGTATTCATCACGGAAATACTTATTTGTTGCCGCAAGATTGCAGCAGCTGAAAACATAAGTCTCCGCTTTACAGCCACTGCGTACGGTAGCTATCGAAGGAGGGAGATCATTGTTATCAGGATCTGCAAGTATCACTACATTGGCTTCAAGCCCCTTGACATTATGCAGATTGGCGATCTTCACACTGTTCTCCGCCAGTTCAAACCGCAGGCTGCGCTCCTGCTTGTTATCTGTTGTGAGCCCGTTAAGGAATGCAGCCGCATCCGCTGTACACGTCACTTCTCCGTTTACCTCGGCGGAACGAAGGAGCTCAAGTGCAAAGAAAAGACACTCCAGCTCATCCGCGCTGACATACGAAAGCAGTTCGAGCCTTTCAACGATCATTCCGAACAGTACAGAAGGCAATACATTACGGGAAGCTTTGAACAGCTTTTTCAGCTTCTCAAAGGCCTTGTCCGTACGCTCGTGACCGGTAGGCTCAAATTTGTTCAGCGAAAAGTCCGGCAGCACTCTTTCAAGCTCATCTTCTGTCAGACCAAAGCATTTCCCTTTGAAACGGTAGATCGATTGCTTGGGATCTCCTACGATAAACAGTGATCCCGGCAGCGGCTCGCACTTTTCCGTGTCAGGATCAGGCTCCTTCGCAGTCAGGTAAAAGAGTATCTCTTCTTCGGATCTTCATCTTAATCTATTAAGCACCGTCTCAGCCATTTTACGAATCGCCGCCGATAATTACAGTATACCTCCCTCAATGCACATCTTTTTGTGCAGACATTAAAAATGCAATAGGATCGGGCAGAATACTAATATGAAGGAAATCATGATCTGTTATAACTTCAAAAGCGATGATATTAAATAAAGTGCTTTGCTCAAAATGAAAAGCGGCAGTACAAACAGAGATATTTCTCTGCTCGCGTACTGCCGCACTCTGTTATTCTTCTATTCCTTTCTCAGTAAACCTCAGGACTCTGTCGCAGATATCCAATGCAGCCGGACGGTGTGTTACTATTACGACTGTTTTGTCTGTCATGCTTCGGAGATTTCCAAGGAGCTTTTTTTCTGTTTCTCCGTCAAGAGCGGAGGTGGATTCGTCTAGAAGGAGTATCGGACTATCGGAAAAAAGCGCTCTTGCGATGTGATCCTCTGCATCTGCCCCTCGGAAAGCCCTGTGCCCCGCTCACCGAGAAGAGTATCGATGCCGTCTTCCAGATCATTGATAAAATCATCTGCGCAGGCTATATGAAAGGCTTTTTTTATCCGCTCATCATCCCGGGATCCTGACTTGTCGGCAAAGCTGACGACCTCGCGGATAGTCCCGGACATAAGTTGGTTCCCCTGCGGGACATAGGCAAAGGGCATCCGCCATTTGCTGTCCAATATTTCGGACTTTTCTCCGGAGTTCTTCAAAAAGCGCTCGCCTCTGTCCAGCTTGTAGATGCTCATAAGCAGTTTCAAAATAGTCGATTTCCGCAGCCGCTGTGGCCTGTAAAAGCGATATAATCGCCCTTTCTGATCTCTAGGCTGATATTTCTCAGTACAACACGCTGATCGTCCTTGCTTAGCGCGTCAACGCTCTCGACATTCGGAAAATAGGTGAAATCAGCATTTCTCAGGCCGATGCTTTCCAGCTTGTAGGCATAGAAGGATCTGTTCTCTCCGGATGTCATAGCTTCGTCTTTATTATCCTCGAAGGATTCTATCTCCGTCAGTCTCTCTGCACTGGCTGTCATCGCATAGAACCGCGGCAAATAGCCGGTTATGTTTGCAAAGGGAGACTGTATCTGCGAAATGAGCTGGGTTATCGCTGTCATCGTTCCGAAGCTGATGGTATCGTTTGTCAGGCTATTGAGCCATTCCCCGAAATGGACTGCGCTGACTCCGGCATAATCTTTTCTCAGTATATTCTTCATCAACCGAGCCTTGAACAGATTTTCAAAGCTCGATTTAGAAAGCTCGTTAAGCCATCTGATCGTAGCTCTGAGAACAATCTGCGCGGCGACAAGCGTTGCTGCAAGAGCAACTTGTGTCCAGAATTTCGTACTATTATGCTCAGCAGCGCTGTCTACAAGGTTCCTGAGCAGAAGGGCGTATAGTAACACCGCTGCCGCCGTTCAGAGCCTGGACGGTCATCAGGGCTGCAATATACCATTTTTTTCTTCCCTGGGACAGCATGAGCCATTTTGTCGAGTTATTTCTTTCCATAGATCATTCTCTTTACGAGCCTCTTCCCTTTTAATAACAGCCTTTTTACTGCTGTGCGCAGGGGGATCGTGTGCATGATATAAGCAGAATACAGCCGGAAGCTCCTGTCATTTACAGTGTGTGACTTGCCCCTGCGGACGTATGCTGTCATCACGCCGATAACATCTCTGTCCAAAATTCCGTACTCTTTTGCAACGCAGTTATCTCCGAGGATAACGTAGCTGTCAGGGCGCACTTCAATTATCCGGTGCAGAACATATCTGTCCGGCGGGCGCTTGTAAAGCACGACATCTCCGGCCTTGCAGCGGGACTTGCCCTTCTTTTTAACAGTAAACAGATCACGGTGCTGCTTGAGGAGAGGCATCATGCTTTTTCCGACATTAGTGTAAGTCAGCTCGCCGTTTTTATCAAGGTATTCCTCAAATGTCATTTCATTCCCTCATAAGCGACCTTTGCCGCTTCTATATCCATATTGCAGCCAAGTCTGTATAGCTTGACATTATCCGCCAGAGCATCTATCAGCGACATAGTCTTCATCATTTTGATACTGTCTGCGGGGCGGTAGGTCTGCTGGACAAGGGCCGCATATATTTCTTTCCTTGTTACCGGCTCAATATGATTCTTCTCCGAGCGGGTCAGTACACAAAGCGCTTTCAGCGGAACAGCTATATCCGAGCCCAGTCTGTGCTTGCTGTTATAGGGCGTTCCGAAGACAGTTGCTCCCAACTTATCCACCCGTATAAGAGGCTTATCGTCGTTGACCATAACAGCTCTTTCACCGAGATACTCCCGCCAGAGTCTTGTATGTGTCGATTTGCCGGTGCCGGAGCTTGCAGCAAAAATGTAGCCCTCCCCGTCAACGGCGACACAGGAGCCGTGAAACAGTAAGGTATCATGATCCAGCATCTTCTCTGCTATCTTTCGGTAGACCGCCAGCTCCTCAAGATATTCGTCGGAAGGATCGCTATTGCTTCTGCCCCTGATCTCAGCAGTGCGTTCATCGCGTTCACGTTCATAGTCGATATCCTCCTGCGAGATATGAACTGCAAAATCCGGCGCACCGTCAGACCGGTATTCCCTGCAACAGCTATGCACCTTCTCATAGACAGAGCATATCTCGATGACCTTTCCGGCAATCTTATAGGTATCTGTCATTACTTGCCCTCAATGGCGCCGATCTTGCGCAGCTCGGCAACGACCTTGTGTACGTCGGCTTCGATCTTCCCTTCCGGGGCTTCATACTTCTCGCGCATCTTACGGACTATCTCAGACTCGGTTGTGTCTTCTTTCATGTGAGAGAGTATCTCCCCCAGCATTTTGTTGCCCTTGACCAGGCCGGAGAAATGAGCCTTCCGGTTGAGATCTTCGGTATATGCACAAAGCCCTTTTGCAGGCTGCCGAAGCAGACAGGATCAGGCCCGGAAGATCCAGTTATACCTTGTCCACGCCTTGACAAAACAGGTGGTTGGTGCTATAATCAGCATATAATTGCTCCTATATGCGAGCTTGTAAACAGGAGGTAAACAGAATGAAAAAGAATCTTATAGCTAAAACTGCGGCTCTGCTTCTCGCAGCGTCCCTGACATTTGCTCTTGCATCCTGCGGGAGCTCCGACAGCTCATCGTCCGGGAAGTCCGAAGATAACTCTCCGTCTGCTTCCGGCAGCCCTGCCTCTGCCGACTCTCCCGCCGAGACCAGCTCTCCCGAAAACGCCGATATCAAGGGCGAGACAAAGACCTGGGGCATCTACACAGTTCTTGTCCCCGAAGGCTGGACTCTCAGGACAGGCGATGTCTTCGACGACAACGACGAAAGCGTCTGCTCTGTAAAGAAATCAGACTTCTCCTATTTTGAACTCAAATGCGAGACCGAAGACACCCAGAAGAAAAAGTACGAATACAACAAGAAGACCTACACCCTTGAGCAGAAAGATCTTCCTGCCTCCACGATCGCCGGCATCGAGTGGAACGGCTTTGAGTACGGCAACGAGCTTTCCAAGGGCTTTGAGCTCTATGGCACATCAAACGGCAGGTTCCTCAGGATCTCCAGCGTGGGCTTCAGCTTTGACAGCGCCGAGGCAAAGGCTATCCTTGAGTCCTTTAAAGTCACCGCCGCCGAGGAAGAAAGCAAGCCCGACGAATCCGCACCCGATGAGAGCCAGCCCGGCGAGCAGCCTGCTGTTCCCGCAACCGCAGCTCTTGCAGAAAAGGCAAAGATGATATTCAACGGGGTGACCGTCAGCGTCGGCGATAAATATGCCGATGTCAAGGATGCGCTCGGAGAAGAGGCTGCCGAGTCCAAAAAATCCCAGCCCTGCGTTCCCGGAGCCCAGGAGGTAGAGTATCATTACTATGCCGGTTTTATCGTTGAGGTAAACTATGAGGGGACTATTATGTATATCAGCCTGTCCGAAGAGAATGTCCCCGGCACAGAAGGCTCCACTGCCGGAGGGCTCAAGCTCAAGGATACCCGTGAGAAAGCAAAGCAGTTCCTCGGTGAGCCTGACGAAGAGGACGAATTCCATATCAGCTACAAGGACGGCAGCCTGACCATGAATGTTTACATCAGAGAAAAGGATGGGATATTCATTATCAGCGCCGAAGACACCAGCATCCCCTTCTGATATTATTGAGCAATAAAAGATCATCGCCCCGCTGGGCCTCAGCGGGGCGATCTTTTATATTCGGCATCTCAGGGCAGCAGCAGCATTTATACACTGTCGTGCCTCGGCTCTAAAGGAACGACCTTTTCCACAATGTATTTCTCTGAATAGCCCTTCCAGCCTGCGAGACATCTCTTGAGGATCATGATATCCTTGGAGGTGATCCGTCCGTCGCCGTCAATATCGGAAAGATCAAGATCGATCTTTGAGCCGTAGCCCTTCCAGTTGGCAGCATATCTCTTTATGAGGAGAAGATCCTTAGTGGTTATCGCTCCGTCGCGGTCAGCATCTCCGGTCTTCAATCCGCAGACGGATATATTATCAAGATAGAAGGGATTTACAGAATAGAATGTCGGCTGGCTGTTATTTGTCACATACCAGCGGACAAGCCCGTCTGAGCAAAGTATCGGCTGGCAGTCGGAGAGCCCGGCTTTTATCGAAACTATATCCGAGGTCATAAGGCCGTCTTCATTTACAGTTGCGAACTTTGCAACTGTGCCCTTGCTGTCGGTCTCCTGCCACATGACCAGCAGGATCTCCTTGCTGACCTTCACGATCTGCGGCGCTGCGACATAGACTCCGGAACCCTCAGCGTAATCAGTCAGCTTTACTGTTTTGACATCATGCTTGAAATCCTTGTCCTGGACACTCAGATAGATATTATACTGATCGGAATTCCGGAAGTTGCTCTGGTCTATGGAGGAATAGGCGACTACCGCGTTGTGTGTAGTAAGCTCAAAGCCTCCGATATTCGCGCCGGTATAGTTCTGACCGTAACCGCCGCCGAAAGAAGCCAGGCCTTTGCCGGATATATTTCTCGGGTCTGTTTCACGGATAAAGTAGTTGATGAAAATACATCTCGGATTGGCATCGCCCTGATCGACTCTGTAGATCCTGTCTCCGTCCGCTTTGATGAACTGGTTGAAGGAATGGCTGACATAGCCGGAAGTGTAGTTATAGACTTCAGACTGATTCTGCTCCACCTTCATATTGCTCTGCCTTACGGTATAGGTCATATTTGCCTGATGATGCAAGCCGTCCCCATCATCATACATCGTATGGCAGGTGTGGATATAGAGCCTGCCGTTGGATTCGGTCATCCGCAGCGAGCCGGCCTCAAAGGGAACATAGGTGTTTGCGCCCTTTACCGAGGCTGCTCCGAGGCGCTCCCAATCCTTGGAATACTTAACGACTCTCAGTACCTCAGCGGTGTCGCTCTGATCCGGGTTTTTCTGGCCGGAGACTACGAAGTTATATGTCTTTCCGAAGAACACCCCGCCGAAGATCGGCAGCTCGGGAACGATCTTCCTGGTCGAGAGGAGGGTCCTGCAATCCGCAGACCAGTTCTCGATGACCACGTTCCCGCTGATATACTCAGCTCTGGTAAATGTCTTGTCAGCGTTCTCGTACAGATAAGATTTAACTGTTGAGGCAGCCCAGCCGCTGTAATCGTTCATATCGCTGTTCAGAGATTTTGCGCCTATGCCGACTTTCAGAACTGTTCCGGCGAGCTCTGCCAGGGCAGGGTCGGTAACGGTAACAGTGCAGGTGGCTTTCAGCCCCTGAGAGGTCTTTGCTGTGATGACAGCCTTGCCCGCCTTCATAGCGGTTATCACTCCCGATTCGCTGACAGAAACGGTCTTCGGGTCGCTGGAGCTCCAATCGATCTCCTGAGTGTAAACGCTGTCTGCCGTTGCAGAAAGCTGCTTTCTGTCAGATACCTTCACAGAGAGCCTGGTCTTGGACATGGTCAGTTTGGTGGGCTTTGTCCATTTGATCTTTTGGATATAGTATTTTGTTCTGCTCTCTGTATCTCTCATTATGATTATGACATCTTCACTTCCGCTGATGAGCTCATATACCGGATGCTCTGTGATGATATAGCCTATCTCGCCGCCTTCAGTCCCCAGTTCGGCATCGTATTCAGCGATCTTGGTGCTGCCCTCAACGGCGAGGATATGAGTATCGTCTCCGGGGGCGGAGCAGACTCTTGCAAAGCGCGAGCCGTTTTTTAAGATGGAAGTCGAACCGGGATTTGAGTAATACTCTCTCGGCAGAGAGAATTTGCAGCAGTTTTCATCAAGCTCGTATGCCTTTGCAATATCGTAAACGCTCATTCCGGAAGAATAGGGATTTAACAGATTGTTGGAAACGGCAAGCGGAGCATCGACGCAAAGATATTTTCCGATCGTTACAGCAGCGTTGCTGATAGATGAATAGCCCTGCTGCCCGATCGTGCTTACGATATAATTACTTATCTCAACAGAGCTTTTGCCGGCCTTTCCGAGAGCGACAGCGTCCATATTATGGTCGTAGCCCCAGTATATCCAGTTATAATATACATTCATCGCAAAGACACCGCTGGCGGAGTCAAAGCCGTAAAACCCGTATATTGTACTTTCGTCCGGAGCCTTTGCTTCAGCCAGCTTTTTGAAAGCCGGGCTGAACATATCGACATTGACTTTAAGAACAGATCGTTCAGTGGTCTCTCCCGTCTTATCGTCTGTTACCTTTTCCGTCACTTTCTTTTCACGCGCAAGGAATATCCTTCCTGAAGCATCTGCTCCGACAGCAGTGTACCTGCCGTTTGAAGGATCCGGGAAAAAGGTATTGAGTATCTTCCCTGTATCAAGATCAAAAACGCAGAGCAGATGTGAATAGTATCTGTTGTCGTAGCTGCCGGTATAATAGGAGTAATTATACAGTATATACAGCTTGCTGCCCTGGCGGAAAGATCTGTAAAGCTCACTGGATGTCCTTATTTCATAAAGCTCGGTATCGCTGCTCAGACCGTTCCCGCTTCTTGCAAGAGCCTTAACGTCAAATCCGCAGTTATTCTCGGAAAAATCGAAAACCACCTCGCTTTTCCCGGTATCCAGCGACAGGAATATCAGCTTTCCGAGGTCATCTCCCACTCCGGCAAAATAAAAGCCGTTCCTCTTCTCATTCCAGTAATAGTCATCGGATAAAGAGAAGAAATCAAGTATCTTCCCTTCTTCCAGAGACTGGTCATAAGCATCAACAGATTCAGGATCAACGAGTTCATAGGCAATACCGCTCCTGACAGCATATCCCATACCGGCGGAGCCGAATGAGCAGCGCATCGTGAAACCATCCGTCAGGATCATTTCATTGCCGACATAGGAATACCCGAAAGCGTGGTAGCCGATACTTGTAACCGACTCAGGGACAGTGACCGTTTTAAGAGTATTGCAATTCATAAAGGCTTCTGAGCCAACATAAGTCAAGGTTGACGGAAGAGCTGCTCCTGTCAGCGACAGGCAACTGTAAAAGCAATAGTTCCCGATGCTCTCAAGCCCGGACTGCAAAGTCAGTTTATTCAGGGATGAGCAGTTTGAGAAGGCACCGTCTCCCAGATCTTTTACAGAAGCCGGCAGCTTGATCTCTGTCAGCCCGCTGCATTCCGAAAAAGCATTTGCACTTATCTCTTCAAGGCCGGATGGGAATGTGATGCTTTTAAGACCGGTGCATTCACGGAAAGCGCCGTTTCCTATCCGTTTTACCGTTGAGGGGACAGTATAGCTCCCGATAGATCTCGGAGCGAGATATAGAACTGTCTTATCCTTTGAAAACAGCACATTGCCCGAGGCAGCATAATTCTGATTGGAAGAGCTGACCTTGAGCGTGGTATACGAGCAACCTGCAAATGCCGTTTCTCCGATATCTGTTACCGAGGCAGGTATGGATATCGTTTCCAGGTTACTGCACCAGTAAACAACACGATCGGAGATCTTTTTTATTCCGTTTGAAAAGGTCAGGCTCTTGATCCGATAATTATTATAAAACACATAAGAGGCGACTTCAGAGACTGCCTTTCCGTCCAGCTTTGCCGGGACAGTTATATCCCCGCCGCTGCCGTTGTATCGTGTGATCCGGACAGTGCCGTCATCCAGAACGGTGTATGTATAATCCCCAGAGGTCTCTGCACTGGCCTCGATGACAGAGCCGCTCCCAAAGAACTTTCCGGGCAATACCGCTGCGCTCCCGAAGGCAAGCGCGATCGCAAGAACAGATGCGAACAGCTTTCTTTTGAACTTCATTTCCATTCCTCCTAAGATCTTCCTTTGATCCTGCTCTTTGATACCGGAACATACGTATGTTCGCAGCAGATCCGAACAAAGAGACAAGCTCGGTTAATATTTGATTTTATTATATCACACTTCCCACAAAAATTCAACCGTTTTATGAGTATGTTTTGTATTTTCGTCACAACTTATAAATTTTTGTAATTGATATAGACAAACAGGCGAAAAACTGATATAATAAACTCATCTTAATAAAGGAGGTCAATTCATTATGTCCAATGCAGAAGTTTATAAACGAACTCTGACATTCTCCATCCGCAAGATGTTCCTGAGCCTTATAAACCTTGCTATTTTTGCGGCACTTTGCGCAGGAGGCTTTTTCATAGTCGATAAGGCGACGAATAAAGGTCTCATCGGCCTGGGGATAGGCGCAGTTATCGGTATCATTGTAGCAGCGATAATTGCACATTTCCTTGCCTATGCGCTGAAAGCAGCACAGATCGCAATGATAACCAAGGCAGTAACTGAAGATTCCCTCCCCGACGACGTTTACCACGAGGGCATCCGCACAGTCAAGGAGAGATTCACCACCGTTGCAGCTTTCTTCCTTGCGACAAAGATCATCAAGGGCATCTTCAATCAGCTCGGAAGGCTCATCACCGGCGCAGGCCAGATGATCGGCGGAGACACCGGCGAGACTATCGGAAGCGTCATATCCTCAGTGATACAGGTGCTTATCGGCTATCTCTGTGATTGCTGCCTCGGCTGGGTATTCTACCGCAAAGAGCTCCCCGCTACAAAAGCCACCTGCGAGGGCGCTGTGATCTTCTTCAAGAACGGCAAGACCCTTCTCCGCAATATGGGAAGGATCTTCGGTATGGGCATCATCTCATTCCTGACTATTGCAGGAGCCTTTACCGGCGTTTCTTACCTCATCTTCTCCCGCTTTGACAGCGCTTTTGAATCTCTCGCTAACGAGATCGCTGAAGCCGCAGCAAGAGCCAATGAAACTGTCCCCGCATTCTTCCAGAATTCTGCTAATCTTGCTCTTGTCGCTGCCGGCCTTGTCGGACTCATCCTCTGGAGAGCTATCCACACCGCATTCATCCGTCCTTTCGTTCTTACCGGTGTTATCCGCAACTATATGAAGTCCGGCGTCAATAACATTCCTACAGAGAACGATTTCAGTATGCTGGACAGCAAGTCTTCCAAGTTCGCACAGCTCCACAGAGATATGGCCTGACCGATCCGGCAATACAGAGCTCTGTTTTGTCCGCTGCTCGAACAGCTTTAGTCTAAAAAAGGGTATTCCCCTCGGGGAATACCCTTTTTGGTTATGTCATCTGTCAGCAGGGTCAGAGAGTTTCATTTGATCTTTCCTTGAGTTCCCTGCCCTCACGAAGGAGCTCGTGCAGCTTTTCGCAGTCTTTATCCCGAAGAGCGTCTCTGTAGTCAGAAAGACAGCCGATGATATGATCCAGCTCGCTGAGCAGCGGCTCACGGTTGAGCATAAAAAGCGAGGTCCACATATCTTCGTTCAGCTTAGCGACTCTGGTCAGATCCCTGAAGCTCCCCGCTGAGAAGCCGGATTGCTTCAGCAGGCTCGGGCTCTTTACATAAGCCGAGGAAACAACATGTGCAAGCTGTGAAGTGAAAGCGATGACTCTGTCGTGCTCTTCGGGAGAGGCAATAACGCAGCGTGCAAAACCGATCTCTTTTGCAAGAGCGGAGACCTTTTCAACTGCGGCACTGTCTGTCAGATCTGTAGGGGTCATTATAAAGCTGGCCTTGTCGAAGAGATTGTCAAGAGAATGGTCGAAGCCGGAAAATTCGCGTCCTGCCATTGGGTGGCATCCGACAAAAGCGACTCCCGCATCCTTCATTGCCTTGTCCACTCCGGAGACGACCGCTGTCTTGATACCGCAGGTGTCGATCACTATCCCGCCTTTCCTGAACTTTTCAAGATTGTCCAGGCAGAATCTTATGGTCGCCTCAGGATAGAGCCCAAGTATCACAAGCTCAAAGCGGCTGAGGTCATCGGAGGTGATCTCTCCGTCTATGGCCTCCTGCGCCAGAGCTTCTTTGATAGTTTCCTTGTTGATATCAAGCCCGAAGACATCGTGCCCGGTATTTTTCTTAATTGACTTTGCCAGTGAGCCCCCGATGAGGCCGAGGCCGACGATCGCTATCTTCATAGGATCAGCGCTCCTTTGCATTTTATATAACGATACTGGATTGATTATATCACGCCGCTCCGGTATTGTCAAGGAGACTGTTCCCGACAGATGATACGGTCAAGTTTCCCGATGCCGGAATCCATTTTTATAAGCACGGACATAAGCGTGGTATGATATGAGTACGATCTATCAGAAGGAGGTCATATCATGTATATTTTTATCGGTGTAATTATCTGGGCACTGATCTGGGGAGCTGTTACACGCCAGTGCATGGTGAACAAGGGTTATGAGGAAGATGCAGACGCTTGGTTTATTATCGGCTTATTCCTCGGCATTTTTGCATTCATTCTTGCATACTGCAAACCTGATATAAAAAAGCAGCAGCAGGAAGAAATGATGAGGAAGCAAATGATGAACATGAATCAGATCATTCCGAATCCTCCTGCTCCGCCAGAAAAATTTGAATGGAAATGCTCAAAATGTGGGGAAATCAACAGAGTAAACAAGAACAGATGCTTCAAATGCGGGGCGGAAAGAGATACTGAGATCATATATAACGGCAAAAAAGAACAAGCCCCTCAGCCCGCATCATCTCAGCCATCCGCTAACACAGGCAACATCGCTGACGAGCTGAAAAAATACAAGGAGCTTTTGGACTCCGGCCTCATCTCAGAGGAAGACTACATTGCTAAGAAGAAGCAGCTTCTCGGGCTGTAAATATGCACTTTCACATTTTAGCTGTCCAACAAACCGGACTGAAAGTGTCTTCTTCAGCGTAAATTTTTTGTTAATTTTTTACGGCTTTTATATTATGTGCTATAATATAGGAAAGGAGGTCAGCGAGATTTCAAAAGGGGGTGAGAGCTGTCGGATCTTATTCATTCGTTGATCGGCTTTGAGACTTTCGGAGGTGCTGCTTATGAAGATCTGTAAGACCAAGAAATGCAAGGGCATCGGCGGGAAAAACTCTTTCTGGTTTGAATACCATCTGAAAGGAGATAAGGTCATCACATATAAGTGCGTTAAGTCCGAGTCCAGGTCTTGGAACGTATCCGACCCGGAGCTGCCGAAATGGCTGCCCGTAAAGATCGCTGAAGCCTGCGCAAAAAAATGTAAGAGCTGACACTCTCCTGCCTGCCCTGCCCGGGCAGGCTTTTTCTTTTCTGATCTTGCAAAAAATTCATAAAAATATGTCTTCCCTCTTGTTTTTTTGTCTGATGGGTGTTATAATGGTATCAGTATATGATGCAATTCTGTTCAGGAGGTTTACGCTATGCATTCAATGGCAACATATTATTACACATCACTCGACAAACAGGTAACGATCGGCTTGGTGATCGCCGGAGTAGTAGGTATAATCGCTTCGATCGTTTTGGGATTCGTCGGACGTTCCGTTGTAAGATCAAAAGGTTATCCCGATGAGATGAATCACGGCTTTGCCTGGTGCTTCTGGCTCGGCTTGATCGGGCTTATCGTCTGCGCCGTGAAACCGAACTATCTCGACACCCCGCAGAGCAGAGGCCAGTTTCCCGGCGGCTACCAGCAGTATAACCCCTATCAGCAGTACAACCCCTATCAGCAGAACGGACAGCAGTACAACCCCTATCAGCAGAACGGGCAGCAGTTTAACGGGCAGTATAATCCCTATCAGCAGCAGGGGCAATACAATCCTTACCAGCAGAACGGGCAGTACAATGGCTATCAGCAGCAGAACCCCGGCCAGTACACCACCGACGGCTACGCTCAGCAGCAACAGCAGCAGGAACAGAAAAGCGCTGCCGAAAACGGTCTTTCGGACGATTTCAAATAATAAGGATAAGCAAGACCTGTCCGTAAAATCGGACAGGTCTGATTTTTATCCTGCGAGCTTATAATGAAAGGGGCGCTCAGTCATGGCAGTACTTGAAGCAGACCACACAATAGTCGGCCTGACTTTTATTTATATAGTCTTTTTCTTCATGACGATCGTCCCTATGGTCGTGACCGGGCTTATCGCCTATGCGATAGTCAAGTCTAAGGGATATCCGGGCGGTCTGAACAATGGCTTTTTCTGGGGGTTCTTTCTCGGAGTTATCGGGATAATCATCTGCATCTGCAAGCCGCCCTTCCGGCAGAACAATATGTTCGATCCGAGGTTTTACAACTATCCCCCTCCCTACAACGGCCAGCCGATGAACACGCCATATCCCGACGGGAGCTTCAGTGCTCAGCAGCAAGATCCACAAAGGAGCGGCGAATGGATATGCTCCTGCGGCGCTCCGAACACCCGGGATTCAAGCTGTTGCCGGATATGCGGAGAGCCCCGGCAAAGCTGATAATACACAGAAATACAAATGAAGACCGTATATTCTCCCTGAACAAGGCAGGTGGATATACGGCCTTTTTTCCGTTTCTTCCGCGCCGCAGGGCGCTATGATCTAAGATCAGCCGAGTACTACAACGATATTTGTCTGATCTGTCATCTTGCACTCGCAGACAAAGTTACCCTCTACAGCCTCGCCGTTGACAGTCATTGACTTGACTCCGGACTGAACATGGTCAGGGTTCTGGATGTCGATGGTGAGATGCTTGCCGCGGAAATTCTTTTCGATCTTGAAGCCGTCCCATGCAGCGGGGATAGACGGGCTGATAACAAGGCCCTCAGCGTTAGGTCTCATACCGCAAATACCCTCAACACAGCCTACCATAACTGTAGAGCCGGTACCGGTCAGCCAGTGAACGTGCGATCTGCCGGCGAAAGGCGAGCGTGTTGACTCGGTGAACTGCCCGTGAACATAAGGCTCAAGGACTCTCTGCTCAGCCTTCTTGTTCATCGAAGCAGGCGAGCTCTCAAGGAAGTACTCAAAGGCTCTGTCGCCGTGCCCGAGGAGGGATTCAGCAAGGATAGCCCAGCCCTGGGTCTGCGAGAAGATACCGCCGTTTTCCTTGGTGTCGGGGTTAAAGATGTGCATCAGCGCACCGTCGAAGTAGTGATCTACATACGGAGGATCCATGAGTTTTACGCCGTAAGGAGTATTGAGTATCTCGTGTACTTTCTCCATAGCCGTCTCAGCCTGCTCCTTGGAAGCAAAACCGGAGATAACAGCCCAGCTCTGAGGATTGAGCCACATGGAAGCCTCAGGGTCCTTCTTGGCGCCGACGATCTCGCCGCCCTCGCGGATACCTCTGATGAATCTGTCCTCATCCCAGCAGGTTTCGAGTGTCTTGCCCAGTTCTTCCTGAGCCTTGGTTATGTATGCAATATACTCCCTGTCGTTTCTTTCCTCAGCATAGCCCTTGATAACGCTCATAGCATAGTAGAGCTGGAAGGCAACGAATGTGCTCTCGCCCTTCTTTCCGAGGCGGAGGCAGTCGTTCCAGTCAGCGTGGAGGCCTGCGGGCATCTTATGAGCGCCGAGCCTCTCCTGCGAGAAGCGGATAGCGTTCTTGAGGTGCTCGTAAACGGTAGCCTCTCCGCCGCCCTCTTCGGCATAAACAATGACTTCGTCAAGGAATGCCTTGTTTCCGGTCTCGCCTATATACTTAACGATCGTCGGGAAGAGCCAGAGAGCGTCATCTGCTCTGTAGGATGGATGTCCGGTCTGCTTAGCGTAAACGCTGTTCTCATCGTTCTCATCCGGGCAGGTCTCATGGCCGGCATTGTGGTCGAACTTAACGAGGGGCAGGCCGCCGCCGTTGGATACCTGAGCCGAGAGCATAAATCTGATCTTCTCGGCAGCAAGCTCCGGGTCGATATGGATGATGCCCTGGATATCCTGAACGGTGTCACGGTAGCCGTAGCCGTTTCTGAGGCCGCAGTAGATGAAGGATGCAGCTCTCGACCAGATGAATGTGATGAAGCACTGATAAGCGTTCCATACATTGACCATATTGTTGAACTCGGGAGAAGGTGTCTCGACCTTGAAGTTGTTGAGCTCGCCGTGCCAGTAATCAACAAGCTCCTTGAGCTCTGCATCGACCTTGCCGGGAGCATTGTATCCATCGAGGATAGCCTTGGCGGCAGCAGGATCCTTCTGGCCGAGGATGTAGATAAGCTCAACTGTCTCACCGGGAGCCAGCATGACCTCAGACTGGAGAGCGCCGCAGGCGTTGGCGTTATAGTTCATCTTGTTATCGCAGAAGCCTCTCTCAACAGCGATAGGGTTGGAATAGGTCCTGTATGAACCGATGAAGCTGGTAAGATCGCCGTTGGAAGCGGAAACTGGAGCGCCTACCATACCGAAGAATCTTTCACGGTGGTTGGAGCCGGAAGCATCCTTGCCGCTGTTCTCGTTGATATGCTGAACTATCATATTGCCGTTCTCAAAGCTGGTGCGGGTGATGAAGAGGGTGTACTGGAGGTTTACCTGATCCTGCTCGTAGTTGTTCTCGTTAGTGAACTCAACAAAGCCGAAGAGGGAGAGGTTTCTGTAGCCCTCACCGTTGTTCTTGATCTTGGCTCTCCAGACCTCATAGGTCTTGTTCAGAGGAACATAATAGGTGACCTCGCTGTGGATATGAGAATAGCAGGCCTTCATTGTGGTATAAGCCGTACCGTGATGGCATTCGCTCTTATATTTGTCCAGAGGCTTGCCTACAGGCTGCCATGAAGCCGACCAATAATCATTCTGGTCGTTATCTCTGATATAAATATATCTTCCGGGAAGAGCCATCATAGAATTGAAGCGATAGCGGGCTATTCTTCCGTTGGCACCGCTCTTTACGAAGCTGTAGCCTCCGGCGTTATTTGAAATGATAGCGCCGTACTCGGGGGAGCCGAGATAGTTTGCCCAGGGGGCGGGGGTGTCGGGGCGGGTGATGACATACTCTTTGTTTTCAAGATCGAAGTAACCGTACTGCATAGTTATCCTACTCCTTTACTGCTTATATTAGGCGCCAAACGCCGTGAGTCTCAACGTTACTGCCTTTTATAATTCTAACACATTATCAACAAAAGTGCAAGGGGTCTGTACTAATATTTTGTATGATTTTTTTATCTTTTTCCAATATACTGTCATAGTCCGGCTGTGCTGAGCCCCAAGTGCTGTGAGGCAGTATCTTATTGAGAAAATTCACCTAAAAACACTTGAAAAGCCGAGAAAACTATGGTAAAATGTGTGTAAATCCAATACGAAAGGAAGTTTTGCTATGAACATAACCAAAGAAATAAACGGGACCAGCGCTATGATAAGGCCGGAAGGCTGGCTCGATACGCCAAATGCTGCTGAATTCAAAGCTGCTATCGACAGCCTCGGCGCAGAGATAACAGAGCTCACAATAGACATGGAAAAGCTGGAATACATCTCTTCTGCCGGTCTCAGGCTCATCGTTGCCGCACACAAGCAGGTAGGCGGAAATCTTACTATCAAAAATGCATCCCCGGAGATAATAGATGTCTTCAGGATGACAGGATTTGATAAGCGCCTCAATATCCAATGAAGCACAGGGGGCTAAGCAAGAGAAACCATGCCCTGCGAGGGATCGCTGTCATCTCGGTAGTGCTTATAATCCTTACCGCAGGGCTGATGACCCTGATAACCAGCATCTATTACAGCCGTTTTACAGGAAACAGCTGCATAGAGAGCGCCAAGAGATTCCGTTCTGCTTTTTCTGATTTTTCAAAGCATCTGGACATCGACACTTTTTCCGATACCGACGGAGAGGACAGCACCTATGAGGCTATCCGCGAGTATATCAGGGGAATGTGCAAGATCTCGGGAGTCAAATTCGTTTATATGTTCAGATCCGCCCCCGCAAACGATGATCTTGTATTCGTAATGTCCGCCGGAGCAGAAGATGCAGATGACAAACTCATCAAAGCAGAACGCGGACTGGGCACCAAGGTCAATACAGGTGAGCGCAAGTATATCAATCAGGCCTATCAGGGCGAACTGGCCGGGCCTGAGCACACAGATAACAAATTCGGAAATGTGCTGACTTTCTATTTTTCCGTGGATGTTTATGAAGTGCCGCCTGCGGCTCTCATTGTGAACGATGGCCTTCACGGCAGCCAGGATGATACCTTTGACGAGACCTCAAAACCTTCGCTGGAGCTGCCCGCTCTTTCCAACAACATCGCATCACAGCTTTCTCTGAAAGTCCCTGCACCCTCAGACGAAGGATCATCGAAACCTTCATTCGGTGTCCCCGCTCCTTCGGATGAGACCTCACAGCCAGCGGCCAATGTTCCCTCGCCTTCTGATAACTCCTCTTCCGCTGACCCCGGGAGATCTGCCAAGGATGACCCGCCGAAACAGAATTTAAGCGAAAAGATGATCGTCGGCGTGGATTTTGATATCACTACGCTCCGCGAGGAAGCCAGGAGCTCAGTTATCCGCATAGTTCTTATCGTCGTAAGCATACTTACGGCTGTCCTCGCACTGCTGCTGCTCGTCCTGCGCAAAAAGGTCTTTACCCCGATAAAGCGCATATCTATGGAAATGAACAGCTTTGAGCCGGAGGAAGAGCATACCAGGCTGGATATCCACTCCTATTACGAGATAGAAGAGATAAACAATTCCTTCTGCAAGCTCTCAGACGATATCAGCGGATATATCAAAAACCTCCGCGCTATGACCGATGAACGCACAAAGGCAGCCGCCGAGCTCAGTATCGCAAGAAAGATACAGATCGGTATGGTGCCGCAGCAGTTAGCTCTTTCGGGCGACGGCTTTGAGCTTTGTGCCAGCGCTGTTCCCGCGAAAGAAGTCGGCGGAGACTTCTACGAATGTATCAAAAAGGACGACAAGGTGTTTATCGTCATCGGAGACGTTTCCGGAAAGGGTATCGCCGCTGCTCTGTTTATGGCTATGGCCAAAAACCAGATCAAGGAAAAGCTCCGGTCGGGGCTCTCCCCTGCCGATGCACTGAACATCTCCAACGATGAGCTCTGCGCCGAAAACCCGGAGGGGATGTTCGTTACTGCTTTTGCCGCTGTATTCGACACTATGACAGGTGAGCTCATCTACGCTAACGCCGGTCATACACGCCCGCTCATCATCGAAAACGAAGACAAGCGTTTCCTGACTCCGGACACAGGCATAGCCTTGGGGCTTTTCGAGGATGCAGGCATAAAGAACGAATATACGCTCCTGAAAAGCGGAAACAGCATAACCGTATATACCGACGGTGTGACCGAAGCTGTTTCTGCCGATAAGGCACTGTTTGGAGAAGAACGGCTGCTTAGCTGCTCAGTTCCCGGAAATTGTGAGCAGACCGCTTCCTCCATAAAATCAGCCATCTCTGCATTTTCTTCCGGCTGCGAACAGTCTGACGATATCACTATCGTTACCATGCGATTTACAGGCAACACAGATCAGATCAGCACCGAGTTCGAGCCGGATATGTCTCAAGTCGCAGAGATGCGCAGGATCCTGATGAAACTCGCAGGCAACTCCGCTAAGAAGAACCGTATCATCCTTGCCTGCGAAGAGATCCTTGTCAATATCATTGAGTATTCAGGAACAGAAAAGATCCAGCTCATACTGACATCCCGGAGCGACAGACTCACTGTTCGTTTCGACGACACAGGCACGGCATTCGATCCCTTTGCCGAGCCTCCGCTGGAAAAGGAATTCGAGGAATATGAGACCGGAGGCATGGGTATAAGAATGGTGACTGAGATCGCGGAAAGCACATCTTACCACCGTATCTCGGAGCATAACATCACCGTTATCACCTTCAAGCTGTAAAGGGTCTGATCCGAATGAAGATCTATGAACGCGAAATAACAAGATCTGAGCTCGACTAGATATACGATGATTTTAAGGCAATACCGCACAATCCCTGTGCGTCAGATCGCGCGCAAGCTCAATAAAGTTGAGCTGAGATTTTCGTCAGAGTGCATAAATTTGACGCAGGCGGGCTGACGCCC
>CAMNNQ010000168.1 GCA_946545645.1 uncultured Clostridia bacterium
CTCATCATCAACGCTGCGGCATTCATAGTCGTATTCTCCAGAGAGAGAAAGAAATATGAGAGCAGAAACAAGGATAAAGCCTATATCGGAGCCGGCGGAAAGACAGGAATGACATTTTCGCCCCGCTGAGATCAAGGAGGAATCATAATGAGACTCGGAACATCATCCCCCCTCTGCTATTCCGGCGCTGAGGAAGCGGGAGCCTTCGGCGTCGGGATGGATATCGACCATATCTTCGGCGAGGGCGGCTGCGATGTCTGTGTCGGAGAGGAAATGGCCCCTCAGACAGAAGAAATGCTGGCATCTTATGTCGGATCGACAAAGCTGCCGTTTATCGTCAAGGGTGTCCTCAGCCCGGAAGATGCAGTAAAATGCGCCGATATCGGAGCCAGAGGTATAATAGTCAGCCATCATCACGGGCGTATGCCCTGCGCTGTCCCCCCGATGATGATCCTGCCGGAGATCAGAGAAGCCCTTGCAGGCAGGGATATGACGATAATCGTTGACTGCGGCATCGCCTCCGGCGCAGACGTTTATAAGGCTCTGGCTCTCGGAGCGGATGCTGCCGCTGTCGGCAGATCTATGCTCCCCTCGCTGGAGAAGGAGGGCACAGAGGGCGTTAAGCAGTTCATATCCAAGGTCGGCAGGGAGCTGCGCTATATAATGAGCTTCACAGGCTTCCGGTCTCCTTCCGGGATCGATTCCTCCGCCCTGCACATCCCGGAAGGCCGATTCTGACCCGCCGCTTTCCGGAAGTATGGCTTTTGCAGCAAAACATTATAGAAAAAGCTATTGATTTGTCCCTTATGAACTGGTAAAATATAATCAGGGCAGAGCGGTATCAATGAAAGATGAAGATGCCGCCCGAAAAAGAATTACCGGAAAGGAATGAGATGAAATGTCTGTTGACACCTCCAAAATGCCGAAGCTGGGCTTCGGACTTATGCGGCTCCCCGAAAAGGACGGCGTTATCGACCACGAGCAGGTCTGTAATATGGTAGATGCCTATATGTCCGCGGGGATGAATTATTTTGATACTGCCTATGTATATCACGGAGGCAGATCAGAGGTCGAGGCCAGGCACGCCATAGTCGAGCGCTATCCGAGAGACAGCTTTATGCTGGCTACCAAGCTCCCGGCCTGGAGCATCAAGACCGCCGAGGACAGAGACCGTATATTCAACGAGCAGCGCGAGCGCGCCGGAGTCGAGTATTTCGATTTCTATCTTCTCCATTCTCTTGAGGACGGCAGCAACTACGACACCTATGAGAAATTCGATTGCTTCAACTGGGCGATGCAGAAAAAGGCGGAAGGTCAGATAAAGCACTTCGGCTTCTCCTTCCACGGGACTCCCCAGCTTCTGGAGAAAGTCCTGGACAAGCACCCTGAGGTGGAGTTCGTACAGATCCAGCTCAACTACTGCGACTGGGACAATCCTGTGATCCAGTCCGGCAGGCTCTATGATATACTCAGCAGCAGAGGTATCCCGATAATCGTTATGGAGCCTATCAAGGGCGGCACCCTTGCCAATATCAACGATGAATATCTTGATCTCTACAAGCAGGTAAGGCCGGAGGCTTCCGCTGCATCCTGGGCGCTGAGATTCGTCGGCTCTCTCCCCGGCGTTATGACTATCCTCTCCGGGATGTCCGCCGAGGCGCAGATGCAGGAGAATATCTCGACCTTCACCGATTTCGAGCCCCTCTCCGAGAGCGAGAAGGAGCTGGTCGCAGAGGTGACAAGAAGGATGAACGGAGTCGCTCTCATCGGCTGCACAGCCTGCCGCTATTGCTGCGACGGCTGCCCTATGAGCATAAACATCCCGGAGATCTTCAAGGCAGTCAACACCCTGCGCCTGAACGATGGCGAATGGAGGGCAAACAACTACTACAGGCTCGTCACCGAGGGCGGCGGCAAGGCCGGAGACTGCATCGGCTGCGGTCAGTGCGAGGGCGTATGTCCTCAGCATCTGCCGATCATCGACCTGATGAAGCAGGCTTCCGAGAGGCTGGATAAATAATTGCAATAAGACTGAAAAAGGGTATTCCCCGCCGGGGGAATACCCTTTTTTGCATATATGCCGCGCTGCAAAGAATAACCGATCACGGCGCAGCAGCTTTTTATCACTGCCGGGGCTGTTTTCCGAACTCCGCTTTGATCTTCTCGGTAAGACCGTTGGCTGCCAGCCTGTAAGCTGCGCAGACGATGTTGTATACCGTCTCGGAGGTCGCGGCGCCGTGGCCTTTGACTATGGGCAGCTTTGTCCCAAGAAGGAATGCTCCTCCGCGGGTGTTGAAATCGTATTTCGCATAAAGCTCCGCAACAGCCTTCCCTGCTTCGCTTTCAGGAGAGAGCCTGCCCTCGGTCAGCCTTCTGAGCTCCGAGAGAGCGGCCTTGGCGCTGCCCTCGATGGATTTGAGCAGGATATTCCCCGCGAAGCCCTCGCAGGCGATGACATCCGCTTCCCCTTCGAGGACTCTGTTGGCTTCGGTGTTGCCGATGAAGCGGAGCCCGCTTTTGTGCAGCAGCTCGTTGGCCTGCTTTACGACAGCGCTGCCCTTTTTATCCTCTGCTCCGTTGGAGAGCAGCCCGACCCTGGGCTCGGATACTCCGACAGCTTTCATATAAGCTGTTCCCATCCTTGCGAAATCCACCAGCTTTTCTGCGCGGCAGTCAACATTCGCTCCGCAGTCAACTATGCAGACAGGGGTGCCGTCGGTGCGCTCCAGCTCTACCAGCAGCATAGGGCTGACGGGGACTACTCTTCCCAGAAGCATCAGCGCCGAAACGAAGATAGCGCCTGTCGGCCCGCAGGATACGAAGCCTCCGATCTCCGGGTCGCTCTTGCAGAGAGACATTCCCCTGACAAGTGCGGAATCCTTTTTGGTCTTGAAAGCCTCGGTGGGGTCGTCGTTATTGGTGATGACCTGAGTGCAGTCCACCAGCTCTATGCGCTCCATAGGTGCGGAGGCATCTATCGCTCCCTCAAGGGCGGACCTGCTCCCGCAGAGATAAAGAAACAGCTCCGGGTTTTCCGAAGCGGCCCGGACCGCTCCGGAGACCAGCTCCTCCTGCGGCCTGTCAGCGCCGGTGAGATCGACAGCTATCTTTATCATTTACTCTTTCACCTCGTCCTTTTCATCCCGCCAGAATTTTTCCATCAGCACCCTGTATGTCTTCTGGGAGAGGATAGGGCTGGAGAGCTCGGCTGTCAGCGCTGGGTCTATCTTCCCGGTCGTAATGAACTCTGCGCCTGCCTGCTCCGCAAGAGCCAGCATCTTGCTGAATCTCTGGCCTGAGCCTGCCTGTGCCAGCGCTTTGAGCTGCGGGACACAGAAATGGGAATATCTGTCCGCTCCGAAGACAAGGTCATACTGCTTCTTTATCGGCTCGAACACATCTGCCGATTCCGAGAAGCCGCAGGAGGTTATCAGAGCCAGCCTCTGCCCCTCCTTGGGGCTGCGAAGGGCGTGGCGCTCGGTCTTTATCGGGTCGATCTCCTCCCCGGAGAAGGTGCACATTATCCCCAGGAGGCGGTCGGTCATGACTTTCAGTGTCCCCGGCATACCGAAGAAATAGATGGGGAAGCTCTCGATGATATAATCCGAGGAGAGGATGCTGTCTCTGATGAATGGCATATCGTCATCCTTGATGACACATTCGCCTTCTGTCCTCCCCCAGCAGGAGAGGCAGCCGGTGCAGGGTCTTATATTCTTCTCGGAGACATGGATATATTCAGCGGTGCAGTTCCTTTCGCTCTGCATACCCTTTATGAAAGCCCCGGTGACTTTCAGAGTCAGGCTGCTTTTGCATTTGGGGCTGCCGTTGAGAATGAGTATTTTTTCGGGGGAATTATTCGGCATCTTTATCCTCCCTTATCTGTTATAAACGGAATCCCGGTCAACGGTCGTAAAGGTAAGGCTGCCCTTGGCGTGGACCGCTCCGTCAACGCGGACTTCGGCGTCGAAGGAGAAGATTGAGCCGCCGGCGCGGGTCTTCTTTACCGAGATCTCCAGCCTGTCGCCGGGGATAACAGCCTTTACGAACTTGAAGCCGTCAACTTTCAGCAGTACATAGAGCTTGCTCCCGTCGTCTCCGCCGGATTCGATCACCATTGAGCAGAGCTGTGCGCAGCTCTCGATGATGAGGACTCCCGGCATTATGGGAGACTCGGGGAAATGCCCCAGAAAATGCGGCTCGTTGACAGAGACACATTTAAGCCCCGCCGCGCTTTCTCCGGGGACGAGCTCAGTGACTCTGTCGATCATCTGGAAAGGAGGCCTCTGTTTGATCCTCCGGTTTATCTCATTTATGTTCATCATAAGCTGATGCCTCCGTCCATGGTGATTACCTGCCCTGTGATGTATGAGAACTCATCGCTGGCCAGACGGGATACCACAGCCGCGACCTCCTCTGCCTTGCCGAAGCGGTGCAGCGGGACGGTCTTCAGGTATTCTTCCTTCTTCTCGTCCGAGAGGGCGTTTATCATTTCGGTCTCGATGAACCCGGGCGCGACGGCGTTGACTCTTATCCCTTTTGCGCCCAGCTCCTTGGCGAGAACCCTTGTCATGGAATTAACAGCTCCCTTTGTGGCGCTGTAAACGCTCTGGCCAGCCAGAGCCAGCTCTCCGCTGACAGAGGACATATTGATTATTACTCCCTGCCTGCGTCTGAACATTTTGAGAGCTGCCTGCTGTGCGCAGTAGAAATAGCCCTTGACATTAAGGTCCATACATCTGTCCAGATCCTCCATATTGAGGGCCAGCAGGAAATTATCCCTGACTATCCCGGCGTTATTCACCAGCAGGTCGATCTGACCGTAGGTCTTGTCAACATCTCTTATCATCTGCTTTACAGCGGCGAGATCGGAGACATCGCAGCAGTAGGTCATACCGTCGCCGCCCCCGGCCTTTATCTGCTCCAGGACCTTATCGGCTTCCTCTGCGCTCCTGCTGTAATTTATTACAACGGTATATCCGTCCTCGGCCAACCTTATTGCGCAGGCGCGGCCTATCCCCCGGGAAGCACCCGTAACTATAGCGACTTTCATCCCGTATCCTCCTTATCTGCTGATGATGACAGCGCAGTAAGAGCCGCCGGAGCCGTAAGCTATGACAAGTATGTTATCCAGCTTATCGCTCTCTGCGCTCCCCTTGCGCATATTTCCGTTCTCCTCAATAAAGAAGCAGTCTCCGCAGCCGATGCTGCCGGAGAGCATCAGTGCGGCATGGGCGGCACCGAGAGCTGCGGAAGCGGCTCTGGCTTCTCCCAGCTTTTCCTTTACTGAGAATATCGGCAGCTCACCTGCTCTGCTGCCGAACACACGGCGGAGAGACTCTGTCTCGATGGTGTCAACTGCCTTGTGGCCGTTGGCGAAGCCGACGACAGCGCCGATATCCCCGGTTTTCAGGCCGGCATCCTCAAGAGCTGCCAGGACAGCGCGGTCCAGCGCCTCGCCGGAGCCGGAGATCGTCCCGAAGGGAACGCTCTTGTGAGCTGCGCCGCAGCCTGTTGCATAGGCGTAGATACGGGCGCCTCTGGCCTTGGCGGAAGCCTCGTCCTCAAGGAGAAGAGTCGTGCTGCCGTCGGAGAGGACGAACTTATCCGAGCCGGAATAGGGGGCTGTCGGGGTATCGGATGCAAGGCCGAGACCGGTGTAGAGCTCCCGCATGATATCGTTGTTTTCGTCTGTTCCGGTAGCCAGCATAGCCTTCTCCTGCCCGGAGCGGATGACATTCATAGCATAGGCGACAGAGAAGATGCCGGACTGTGCGCCGTTGGTGGCGGTGACATTATATCCCTTGATGCCGGAGCAGATGGAAAGATACCCTCCGGCAGCGTTATAGACTGTGTTGGGGAACTTGAAGGCGCTGCCGTTGGCATTGCCCTTTTCGGAGATCAGCATCTCGAAATCGCAGACAGGCGAGAGAGCGCCCTCGGATGTCCCGACGATGATACCAATATCAGCGGCGTTCTCATCCTTGACCTCATAGCCGCCGTCTGTCAGCGCATACATACCGGAGACGGTCTGGAGCTGGCTGAAACGGTCCAGCTTGCGGTAGAATGCCATTTTGAGGCCGCACTCGTCATATTCCTCCTTGCCGACAGCGGAGCGGAGGTCGGCGCTTTCGGGGGCAAAGCTGCCTGCGCTCCCGATATATTTATCCTTGCCGTTGCCTGCGGGAGTAACGATACCGAGGCCGGTAACAGCGATCCTTTTCTTTTCGTTATGCAGAGTGCAGCCGCCCTCGCCCTTGCTGAACACGATAGAGGCGTTGTTGCCGCCGAAGGCGAAGGAATTGCTCATAACGGTGTTGAGCTGCTTTTTGCGGGGAACATTGGGGCAGAAGTCGATCTTTCCGGCTCTTTCGGCAAGCACTTCCAGATCGGCATCGCTGAAGCCCAGAGTCGGGGGGACAATATTCTCGGTAAGAGCCTTGACAGCGAAAACAGCCTCGACAGCTCCTGCTGCACCGAGGCAGTGCCCGGTCATAGCTTTTGTGGAGCTTACGCTGAGGTCATCGTTCCTGCCGTCGAATACGGTATGCAGCGAGAGGAACTCAGCCTCGTCGTTCTTGGCTGTACCTGTCCCGTGGGCGTTGACATAGTCGATATCCCCTTCAGTAAGGCCGGAATAGGAGACAGCCCTGCGGATAGCGTTCATCTGGCACTCGCCGTCCGGTCTTGGGGCGGTGATATGGTGGGCATCGCTGGTTATCCCGGCGCCCAGGACTTCGCAGTAGATCTTAGCGCCTCTCGCGGCAGCGTGCTCGTAGGATTCGACGATCAGAGCTCCCGCACCCTCGCCGAGTGTGATGCCGCTGAGATGGTTGAAGGGCGAGCAGGGCTCCGAATCAAGAGCGTGCAGCGAGGTGAAGCCCGCATAGGGGACAGAAGCGAAAGCGTCGGCGCCTCCCGCGACTACTATATCAGCCTTGCCGGCGCGGATAAGGTCGGCAGCATAGGCTATGCTTATAGTGCCTGCTGCGCAGGCGTTGGCGATATTGGTGACAGAGCCTCCTGCGTTGCAGAAGCCTGCCGCCTGAGAAGCGATGGCAGAGATAGGCATCTGCGGGATGAGCTCTTTTTTCTTCTCTCCGGTATAGTATTTCTCGGAGCTGAGCACACCTCCGACGCAGCTCCCCATTATAACACTTACCCGCTCGTCGCCGCCGAAATCGGAGAGCCCGGAATCCTCCATAGCCTCGCTGACAGCCTTTATACAGAGCTTTGAGACTCTGTCCATGCCTTCTGTTCCTTTTATATTATCCCAATCGCTGTTTCTTACCTCGGCGGCATAGTCCGAATAGCAGTTCTCGGTATCGACAGTCTTTGTGTGGTCGATGCCGGAGACAGAGGCGAGGACATTCTTCCAGCACTCCTCTGTGTTATTGCCGATCGCGGAGATCATTCCGAGGCCGGTAATGACACAGCGTGTATTTTCCTTGTTCATTTAAGTTCCCCCTTGTATGGATAGCGGGCCGTTTCCGGCCTTACACTTTAAAGCCCCTTGCCGCGTTTTGCCGCAGCAAGGGTCTTTGTCAGCAAAATATTGATTTTCAGGCTTATTTGTTTTCGGTGATGTATGCAGCGATGCTGTCGATGTTGAAGAAATGCTCCTTGCCGACGCCGGTCATGTCGATGCCGTATTCGCCGTCAACGAAAGCAATGATCTCAAGAGAATCGACAGAGTCGAGGCCGATGGCATTCTCTCCGAAGAGCTCTGTATCGTAATCAAGAACATCGGGCTCTACACCGAGGGTCGAGCAGATAAATTCTTTCAGCTTTGCTTTGATCTCGTTTTCAGTCATATTGGTATCTCCTTCTTTTATTGAAATGTGACATAGATTGCCTTATAGATTATACTATAATACACAAAAAATGAAAACATACAAATTTCAAGCCGTGCACAAATTTTGTGCAGTTGCTCAACATTGTAACAAAAACTATCTCCCGAAAAATCTATGCCTCAATCGTTTACGAAGCTTTGCGCGGCTTCGGCATCCCTGCCGATTGACAAGCGGCCTTCCGGATGCTATAATACCAAAAGGGGAGACCCGATATACTATATTAAAGGGGATAATTAAAATGAGAAAGACCGCACTGGCTCTGGCAGCCGCTGTGCTGCTGGCCCTTACCGCCTGCGCCAATGGGCATCAATCCTCCTCCGGGGAGACCGGGACGACCGCTGTCGGGACAGAGCCGCCAGCCGAGACTACCGCTGTTACCGCTGCGGAAACTGCACCGATCACCGAAGAGACCGTTACCGAGCCGCCCGAGCCGCTGCTCCCGCCTATGTCCGCACCTGCCGAAGAGCTGTCCTGCTTCAAGGATATAGACGTCGGCAATCCCAACCAGATCGTCTGCGGGACAAAGACGGCTGCTCTGAACCTTATATCTTTGGGTAAGGATAACAAGACCATCAGCAAGATCTGTGTGGCGGATATCGTTGAAAACAAGCTTATAACTCCCGAGCCTGTCCTGATAAAATACAGCGAGACTCTTGTAGGAGTCGATGACGACGGATCGTTCTATACTCTTGATTTTCTCAGCGAATCGCTGAACTATTACCCCGCCGATACCTTCAAGCCTCAGAAGATAGCCGAATGCCCCAATGCTTATTCTTTGAAATATGACCTCTCCTGGCAGAAGTTCTATGAGATGGGGCCCGATCTCTGCCGCATAGACAAGAACGGAGAGAGATCTGTGATCGTCAGCCGTTCCGACATAACCTATGTAAACAGCATAGACCCTTCAACTAATCAGGCTCTCGTTTCCGTTGATACTCCCGATCTCAGAATGCCGCACAAGATCTCTGTTGTCGGAGCCGAGAGCGGCAGCAGGCATTATCTGCTGAACGAAAGCGATGACAGTGTTGCCGGATTCACAAAGAGCTATGTCGCAAGCAACGGATACGGTATGGACGGTGAGGACGTATACCGCAAGCTGACGGTATACAATAAGGAAACCGGCGAGCAGGTCGGCTGCTATCTGCTATCCGATCAGTATCAGCTATTGAACTGCTACGTTGGCGATTATGCCGTAAGCACAGGATCGGGCGCTCAGGATGAGAAGGCAGATGTCAGGATCATCCGTCTCTCCGACGGAGCAGTTGCCTCTGTCGATACCAAAAACGCCCTCTTCGGCTCTATCACCTTCGGAAGCCTTGAAGGCAGCAGCAGGCTGATCTGTATCTTCTCGGAAAGCAGGGAGAACAATACAAAGCCCTCGCTTACCGCTATGATGATCGACCCGGAGCAGCTCACTTTTGACGGCAGTCTCGAAAAGCTAAAGAGCAACGGCTCTGAGGAGTTTGTTCCGCATAAATGCGGAGCAGAGCTCACCGATGCCAGAAAGCGTGCCGACGAGATCGAGGAGAAATACGGCATAAGGATCCTCCTGGGAGACGAAGTCCTGGATCTTGACCAGCAGTACACCAGATATGGCTACAGCTCCACTGAGGATAAGGATTCGGGCATTACCGTCGAGGTGGTCGAGGACAGTCTGGAGAACATCGACCTTATCCTCGATACATTTCCCGAAGGCTTCTTCGAGAGCTTCAAGATCTCCGAGGACGGCGGCGGATACTGCATAGCGCTGTGCGGAGATCTGGAGCCGATGAGCGGTGAAAGCTTCCAGCCGGGGGCCTGCTCCGTGAAATACGGCGCCTGGGAGATAATAATGCTCCCGGCGCAAATGAGCATGGGTTTGGATTCGACTCTCTACCACGAGACTGCCCACGCCATCGACAGCCTTGTCAGTCTAAAGACACCTTTCCCTCAGGACGAATGGAGCAAACTGAATCCCAAGGATTTTGAATACCAGGGAGATTATGACAACTATCTGGATCAGAATTACAAAGAGGAATATACTGCCGAACTCGGTTCGAGAGATACAGCCTATTTCGACAGCTCCTACGGAATGATAAACTATGACGAGGATCTGGCAACGCTGATAGCAAGGCTCCTCTACGAGCGGTTCATGGCTCCCGTGGGGAGCTATACCGAAGAGGAAATGTTCAGCAATTACCCGCATATCAAAGCCAAGCTGGATTTCCTCGGCAAGCGCTATGAGAGCTATTTCGGCTCTGTGTTCTGGAATAATATGCACCATATAAAACAGGCTGATTAAGCTGTGAGGACCGTATATCCCCTCTGCCCGCGGGGGGGATATGCGGTTTTTCTGTTTTTATGAATAAATCCGGTTTTCCGGGCAAGCATAGGTTATAAAGAAAAGCATCCTCCTGATGTGCGCCGCAGTTAAGCACATGACAGGACAGGGATAAAACAAAGGAGAGATACCATGAAGCTGGATATGACCTATGAGCAGTACGAAAAGCTGTATAAGGGCGCATCGAAGAATTCCGCCTGCCTGAAAAACGCGGTAAAGGCCTTTGTCGTCGGGGGAGGGATATGCCTGCTGGGGCAGGCGCTCCTGGAGCTCTGGCAGTATGCGGGGCTTACGGAAAAGGCCGCAGGGACAGCCGTATCCGTCAGCCTTATCGGGCTGTCTGTCCTGCTGACTGCGCTGGGGCTCTACAGCAGGCTGGCAAAGCACGCCGGAGCAGGGACCCTCGTCCCCATAACCGGGTTCGCCAATGCAGTCGCCGCTCCCGCCATAGAATACCGCCCGGAAGGGCTGGTCACAGGGCTGGGAGCCAAGCTCTTCACCGTTGCCGGCCCTGTGATACTTTACGGTGCGCTGGTAAGTGTCATCATCGGAGCCGTCAGCTACTTCGCCGGATAGGGATCGGAGGTAAGTTTTGGCAATTGTTAACAGACCGCGAATTTTTTTATAGGATTTGCACAAAAAGTCAAATATTCTTTTGACTCGTTCATAAAAAGTTTAAATATTTCGGCCGCCCAGAGTCTAGCCAAACGCAGATTAGTAGTGTATAATATATGATGAACGATTAGCCTCTGTACGAGGGTAATTATCCGTACTGTTCCGGAAAACGATATTTCCGGGTTGTGTAAAAAAGCCGCGCGGATGCGCGAAAGGAGAGGATATCATATATGAAGAAACGACTGCTTTCGGGGATAACGGCAGTGCTGGTCGCAGCAATGTCTATCCCGACGATAGCTACTGCGGAGGACAGTGAGTTCAAGGTGTCGTTCCAGGATGTCACCTGCAAGGCCGGCGATACCATCACACTTACCGCAACTATCGACGGCAATCCGGGCGTCGCCAGCGCTGCGATCTTTTTCAGATGGAAGACAGCCGAGATGACTCTTACAGACATCAGCTTCAACAGCGATGCGGGCAACAAAAATAATTGGCCGAATTCCCTTCCCGATTACGGGACCTGGTCTGTGGATAATCTGGGAACCGAAGGCGATTATACAAGGTTCTTCCTCTTTTGCGGCGATCCTGATGACCAGCGTAAGGAGACCGATGTCGAGAATCAGGTGTCGAAGTACAAAGGCGAATGGGTAAGCCTGATTTTCACAGTCGCAGACGATGCCGAAGGTGAGCTGACATTCGAGCCTGAGTCCGATGGCTATCAGGTATATGATTTTGAAATTAATGATGTACCTACAAGCGTCACCGCCCCCAAGATCACTGTCCAGCACGTACATTCGCCCCAGCTCCATCCCGCTGCTCCCGCTACCTGCGTGAATGACGGGACCATAGCTTACTATGAGTGTACTTCCTGCCATAAGCTCTATAAGGATCAGACCTGCACCAAGGAGATCACCGACGAGAGCGAGCTCACAGACCCTAAGAAGGGACACCTCTGGGGCACTGCATCCTATACCTGGAATGAAAATCATACCGAGTGCATCGCTTCCCGCGAGTGCACAAGAACGGGCTGCACAGAGAAAGAGACAGAGCCCGGCAGCGTAACCACAATTCACCAGAATCCTACCTGCGAGGGAGAGGGCTACGACCGGTTTACCGCTGAATTCAAGAACAAAGCCTTCAGCACCCAGGATACCGGTAAAATAAATAAAAAAGATCCTACCGGGCACGCCTGGGCTCTTGATGACGAAGCACCTTTTGTATGGTCTGACGACCATAAGTCCTGCACAGCCAATGTATATTGCAGCACCTGCAAGACAACAGCACAGGTCAAAGGGACCGTTACCTGGGCTTCCGAAGAGACCACCTGCACAGAGCCTACGGCTGTTAACTACACCGCTGTCTTCCCGGAGGAATACGGCATAAAGGATCAGACTGAAAGAGTCGAGGGAACTATCCCCGGGCATCAGTGGGGCAATACCTCCTATGCATGGTCTGACGACTACAGCAAGTATACCGCCACCCGCACCTGCTCAGTCTGCAAAACTACAGAAACAGTTGAAGCAGATGTAGAGAAGACCGCTGATGAGCCCGCTACCTGCACGACCGACGGATACGCTGAGTATCATGCCGATTTCGAGAGCGACGAATTTGAAGACGCCGACAGCGGCAGGATCACTACAGATAAGAAGACAGGCCACTCCTGGGGCAGCTACAATTATGTATGGGCTGACGATTACAGCACCTGCACCGGTTCGAGAATCTGCAAGAACTGCTCAGCGACCGATACTGAAAAAGCTACCGTTACCTCCGCTGCCGGAGACGCTAAGTGCGGCGAAGTTTCAACAGTTACCTATACAGCTGCATTTACCAAGAAGGGCTTTAAGAAAAAGACCAAGACCGTAGAGGGCGAGATCGTTCCTCATAGCTGGGGACAGGCTGAGACCTTCTGGAGTTCGGACTATACTTCCTGCCACGGTATAAGAGTCTGCGAGAAGTGCAGCGCCGCCGATGAGGAGGATGCCACAGTAAACAGAATACCCGGCACTCCTACCTGCACAGAGCCCGCTAAGGATACCGTTACAGCTACATTTACCAAGGAATATTTCAGCGCCGATCCCGTTGAGGTAGAGGGCGCTCCCGCAACAGGACATAAGTGGGGACAGGCCGAGACCTCCTGGAGCCCGGACTATACGACCTGCAAAGGCATAAGAGCCTGCGAGAATTGTACCGCTACCGAAGAGGAGGATGCCGTAGTAAAGAGAACACCCGGCACTCCTACCTGCACAGAGCCCGCTAAGGATACTGTTACAGCTACATTTACCAAGGCATATTTCAGCGCCGA
>CAMNNQ010000169.1 GCA_946545645.1 uncultured Clostridia bacterium
ACACCTTATTTATGAGATTACGGCAATTAGACCAACGCTGTGCTATCCCCCGCCGGAGGCGGGGGATAGCACAGCAAGATAAAAAGCCTTTTGTTTAAGGAATATGTGTGGTGTGTCAGCGGGATAGTCAGATAAAATAAAGCGGTATGCTCCCAAGCCCGGGAGGCATACCGCTTATTGTTTTTTCCGGCCTTGTCAGGCTTGTTATGCCAGCTTTGCTACCAGCGTTATCTCAAAGCAGCCTTCTCTGATGCCGGCATAGACCTCGCCGCCCATGAGCCCCATAAGGCGCTTGCAGATAAAAAGCCCGAGGCCGTTGCCGGCGGCGCCTTTGGTGTTGCTGCCGCGGTGGAAGCTGTCGAAGATCTGAGTCAGCTCAGAGGAGGGGAGAGTGCAGCCTGTGTTGGAGACAGTTATGAGCTCGCAGCCGTCCATCTGATCGAAGCTGACGGATATGAGCCTGCCGTCGCCGTATTTGATCGCGTTTTCGATAAGATTCTGCAAGCATTCTCCCAGCCTGTCCGGGTCGCAGGAAAGGATGCAGTCATCAAACTCTGCGATCGTAAACTCCGTCCCGCTCAGATCAAGCTGCGGGCGGTATCTGGACTCTATCTTCCCGATGACAGCGCTGAGGAACACCTCGCTGATGTTCACCTCAAAGTTCATAAAGTCTTCGCCGGCGGCTTTGGTTATCTCGCTGACAAAGTGCTCGATCTCGTCGGCGCGGCGGCTGATGCTGGTTGCTGCCGCGCGGCGTTTGCTGTCGTCAGAGTAGAGCCCGCGCTCAAGAGCCTTGGCGTTGAGCTTTATAGCCGAGAGGGGAGTCTTGATGTCGTGGGAAAGGGAAAGGAGCAGCAGCTTTTTGTCCCGCTGCATGGAGATCTCTTTCCTGCGGCTGTCCTCGATGCTCTCCCGCAGGAGATTGACTCCCCAGGTGAATTTTCCGAAATACCGGCTCTTTTCTTCCGGTATCGGGACAGCCAGGTTCCCCTTTGCCAGTTCCCGTGGGACATCGTTGATCTTCCCGAAAGGGGAGATGATATGCCGGCTGATATAATAGAGTATCCCCGCCGAAAACAACAGCACAGCCAGAAGCAGCAGGTCTGTGACGACGAGTGCGCTCATATCGCTGTTCAGAGTGTATTCTACCCGGTAAGCCCTGCCGCCGGCAGAGATCATCAGATAATGCTCGTTGGAAATATAAAGCTCGCCGTCCTCTTCGGTAAATACTCCCGTAAGGTGGGGGTATTTCGAGAGGTCATAGCTCCCGGTCTCTGTGATCTCATCGGCCAGACGTTTAGCCTCTACCCGGTAAGCTCCGTCGGAGCCCGGGCTTTTCCTGATCAGAAAGATATTGAGCCCTGCTGCGATAAGGGCAAATATCAGAAAATATACTGCGCAAAGTTTTTTGTAAGCCTTCATACGAATTTATACCCCACGCCCCATACTGTCAGCAGGCGCTTTGCGTTCTTAGGATCGTCTCCCAGCTTCTGCCGCAGGTGGTTGATATGAACGTGCAGAGTCTGGGGCTCCGATTCGCTGTCGCTCCCCCAGACAGTCGAGAAGAGATATTCCTTTCTGAGAGCCTTGTCCTTGTTTTCAACAAGCAGAGCCAGAAGATCGAATTCCTTGGCAGTGAGTTCTGTGGGACAGCCGTCGATAACAGCTGTCCTGTCAGCGAGATTGAGAGTTACTCCGTCGGCGGAGATAAAGTCTTGCTGATAGCGCCGCTTGAATATGCCCTTGATCTTTGCGATGAGTATATCTATATCATAGGGCTTCTCGATATAATCATCGGCGCCGAGGTCGAGGCCGTTGAGCTTGTCTTCCTTTTCTGTGCGGGCGCTGACTATGAGTATCGGAGTGTCGGCGTGCTCGCGGAGCTTGGAGCAAACGGCAAAGCCGTTGATGTCCGGCAGGTTTATATCCAGCACCACCAGCTTAGCGCCGTATCTTTCAAAAAGCTGCAAAGCCCGTTCTCCGCTGTCAACTGCCGAAACGGTATAGCCCTCCTCCCGGAGGAAGTCGGTGAGCAGCCCTGCCAGCTCCTTATCGTCTTCAACGATCAGTATATCTGTCATATCTATCCCCCCCGAGACCATTGTAGCATATTTGCCGATGTAAGGCAAGAGGGCAGTCCGAAAAAGCAGAAGAGTTTACCAGCCCTGCTCCATGAGCCAGTTATTCAGCTCTCTTTCCCTGTCCCGCAGGGCCGGGGCTGTGCCGTCGAAAGGCCCCAGGGCTTTTTCTCCGATTATATTTCCGTCAACAAGGTAGAGGACCCTGCTGCATTTCGCCGCGACCTTCGGGTCGTGAGTAACACACATGACGGTCGTGCCCTCGCGGTTGAGGGAGAGCAGCTCCTTCATTACCTCGTCGGAGCTGGAGCGGTTGAGGGCTCCGGTGGGCTCATCGGCAAAGAGCATCTTAGGAGAGTTTATCATGCTGCGGCAGATGCAGGCTCTCTGGAGCTGCCCGCCGGAGACCTCGTTGATATCATTGCCGCCGACTTCGGCTATGCCAAGCCTGTGCATGAGCAGCTTGCCTCGCTCCTCTGTCTGCCTGCGGGTCTCCTTTGTCTTTCCGGACTTGACCGCCGGAAGGATGATATTGTCAAGTATCGAAAGGTTTTTCATCATATACATCTGCTGAAAGATGAAGCCCATATCGTCCAGCCTGAGCTTGGAGAGCTCCTTGTCGCTGAGAGAGGTGGTCTCTCTGCCGCCGAACCAGACCTTCCCGGAGGTGACTCTGTCCATCCCCGAGACACAGTAGAGCAGGGTGCTCTTGCCGGAGCCGGAGGGCCCCATCACCGCCACCATCTCTCCTTCAAAGATAGTCAGGTCGATGTTTTTCAGGACGTTGTTCTGGTGCTTGTTTACGATATATGTCTTGCAAAGACCTTTTGCTTCGATGACCTTGTTCATTGTTATACCCTCCTGTTGATATGTCGTTATTCTATGCTTGCAGTATCTGATGCAGTGATCTTCTTCATATACAGCGCTGTCAGCGCCGAGGAGACCAGGGCGACGGTTATAAGGATCAGCGGGCAGAAGACAAAGATCTCAGCGGCGTTGAAATCCGGGGAGACTCCTCTGATGTCTCCTATCATCGAGAACATCCAGTTAAGGACCAGAGAGCTGAGAGGGAGCACTGCTGCCGAGGCTGCGGCCGCAGCCAGTGCTGCTGTGATAACAAATCTCAGAACGTGCTGCATTATGATGCTGCCGCTGCTTATGCCGATCGCTTTCATCAGAGCGATCTCGCTTTTCTCCTTTGAGATGAAGGAGCGCTCCATGAGGACTACTATCAAAGCAGTAACGATGACAGTCAGGATCATCATCAGCCGCTTGATAGATGTCATGGTGCTGGAAAGCCCTGTGACTGTTTCCACCATTTCGCCGTTGGAGTAGACCTTTTCGGTGTTCATCAGCTTTTTGAGCTCTCTGACATACTTTTCGACTGCCTCTTTGTCGCGGCTGCCCGTCAGCTTGACCTGCACGCCGAAGGAGTTGTTTATCTTATCGACATCGTGTTCGTATTCAGAGCAGAGACGGGCTGCTGATCCGCCGCCGACGAAGGTGGAGAAGCTGCCGGTTACGATGAGCTCCCTCTCCTTGCCGCCGATGTTGACCTTGATCCTGTCTCCGATCCCGGCGCCTGTGAGCTCCATAGCCTTCCGGGTCAGGGTGACCTCGTCGGGCCGTGTGGCTATGCTGCCCTCATCGACAGTAAATTCATCGTCGCTGACTCCCTGGGAGATGATATACAGTAATCTGCTTTTTTTGCTGCCGCAAAAGGTCTCATACTCCCCGCCGATAGATATGCTGGAGCTGGCGGGGATGTTGTTCTCGGCAAAGAACTTGTTGTATCTTTCGACGGTCGCCTTCATGCCCTTGCCTGAAAAGACATCCTCCAGGCTGGAGATGTCGCCTATGGTGATATCGCTGTCCGGGACACCGAACAACCCGGTTATGGAGTTGCTTTTGAGTGTCTCGGCAGAGTTGGATATTATAGTCATGAGCAGTATGCAGAGGGCGAAGATCAGCGATATGATGATGAATTGCTTGCGTGCGCTGAGGACATCGTTAGCTGCCAGGAAGCCTGTGGAGGGCAGCCTGGAGCGGCCGAGGTGCATGATACTTTTTTTGCCGAAGCGCTCGCCGGTCTGCCCGCTGCGGACAGCGTCTATCGGGGAGAGCTTCCTGATCTTGCGGGTGCAGAAGTAGCAGAAAAGCATTATCAGCAGGATTATGGCAGCCGAGCTTATCAGGCCCATGACTATGCTGTTGCCGCTGTCGAATACCATTTTTTCCGAGATGTTTTTGAGCATTACTGCGGAAAGCGGCAGAGAGCAGAAGAAGCCGATGACCGAGCCGATGATCGCTATCGCAAGATATTTTACTATATAGATCCGGCGTATGCTGCCGCTGTTTATGCCGATAGCCTTCATAACACCGATCTCGCGGAATTCCTCGCTGATGGTGAAGCCTATGGTGAAGCGGAGCATAACGAAGCCGGTCAGCATAAGGACTATGCTGATGATCATCATAAGATAGGCGGCCACCATATCGTAGAAATAGATATCCTTGCGCTCATCGCGGGTGTCATACCATACATCGGGTATCCCGTCATATTCGGCTGCGACGCCCTCCGGGTCGGAGGTCTCGATAAAGAGTAAATTTTCCGCCCAGTGTAAGAAAACAGGGTCCTTTTCGCAGGCTTTGAAGTCTTCCTCGTTGAGCATGAGATATGGGTAGTCGGTCGAGCTCTGACCGTATACGGCGGGTTTGAAGCGCCCCTTGTATTTCAGAAGGAGCTCGGTGCTGCCTGTTTTGAGCGCAACTGTGTCGCCGGGCTTGAGATCGGAGTCGTTGCTGAAAACGGAGGTGGCGTAGAATTCGCCTTTTTCCGGTTCAGCCAGCTCGTCGTTGTTCTCATCGAAATAGATGATGGCTCTTTCGCTGCTGTTTATCATGTGAGCTACATTTGTGAAGTTATCAAACTTCCTGCCGTTGAGCATGAAGCAACCGGAATCCAGTACGGTCAGATGATGCTCTTCTTTGACATCCGTTACGGAAGGCAGCGATGCGATCTCCTTGCCAAGCTCTGAGTCGTAAGGCAGAGAAAGCATCAGGTCGGGGACTCCCGCTTTGTTGAAATAGCTGTCGATCCCGCCTGTAACGGCGAAAATGTTGTTGACGCTGGCGGCAGCGAACATAGAGCACATTATTACGAAGAGCAGCAGGATGATGTTCATTGTCTTTTTCCTTTTGAGGTCTTTTTTTAAGATCCTTAGTAACATTTTCATATCTCCCTTTTCTTGTTCTGTCTGTATCATAACACGGCAATTCTTAAATAGTCTTTAATTGTTCCAAGCAGACAGACACAGAGGCGGAAAAGCGGATCAGAGCCGGTTTCGGCCTGCGTTCCGACGACTATGTAAAAAATCAGGCTGTACTATTGTTTAATATAACAAATCTCGTTATAATAGTTGACTGATTTTACCAAATATGATATAATCAGAATGATCCAGTATGTTCTGAGGAGGGCACCCTATGTCAAATCATATAATCGTAGTTGATGACGATAACAGTAACCTTAAAATAGCCGGACACATCCTTAGCCGGAGCGAGATGCAGGTGACTGCGCTGCACTCCGGGCAGGCTCTTCTTGATCTTATCGCAGAAGGAAAAGTCTGCGATCTTATATTGCTGGATATAAAAATGCCGGGAATGGACGGATTCGAGACTCTGGAGCGGCTCAGAGTCATCGAGCGGGAGATCGGTGCAGATGAAACGCCTGTCATATTCCTTACCGCCGATGATACCTCCGATACGGAGAAGCAGGGCTTCGAGGCAGGAGTTTCGGACTATATCAAAAAGCCCTTTGACCCTGAGATACTCATCAGGCGTGTCGGGAATATAGTAGATAAGCAGAAAAAGCTCAGCAGCCTCCGGGCAGAGGCCTCGACAGACAAGCTCACCGGCTTCTTCAACAAGGCTGCCACCAGCGTCGAGCTCTCCAAGCTATGTGCATCTCATCAGGGCTGCCTCCTGATGATAGATCTGGATTCCTTCAAGCTGGTCAACGATATCCACGGCCACGAGATGGGAGACAGGGTCCTCATCGCCTTTTCCGATATCCTGCGCAGCATTATCCCCGAGGGCAGCAAGGTCGGGAGGATAGGAGGAGATGAGTTCGTCCTCTTCGCGCTGGGGATGAACGAAGCCGGCGAGGCGGCGGAGCTGGCGGAAAAGCTCAATACCGAGCTGGTCGCCAGAGCAAAGAAGATGATGGGCGAGGATATGGATATCCCCCTCGGAGCCTCTCTGGGAGGTGTCTTTGTGCCAAGGCACGGCAACGATTACGACCTCCTGCTGCGCTTTGCGGATAAGGTACTCTATACCGTCAAGAAAAACGGCAAGCACGGCTGCGCCCTCTATCATGCCGATGCCTATTCCGAGTCCGGGGCCGGGCAGAACGCTTTGGATATCAATAAGCTCTCGGAGATCCTCGGGGAGAGAGCGATACCCAATGTCGCTCTCCAGCTTGACAAGGATGTGTTCACCTATGTCTACCGCTATGTAATGCGGTATATGATCCGCAACCATAAGAGCGCCTGCAAAGCCCTCTTCACCCTCAGCCCCGGCTCCGGGACAGACGAAGAGAGCTATAAGGACAGCTGCGATGAGTTCGGCCTGCATATCCGCGATTCGCTGCGCAAGTCCGATATCCTTATGCGAATTAGATATAACCAGTATTTCATCCTGCTGACAGATATCAGAGAGGATTCGATAAAAAAAGTAGTAAACAATATCGTGCTGCACTGGAAAGAAAAGCACGGAGAGGTGCTGGATATCTCCGATGAGACAATGTTCGTCGGGACATCTTCGGATGTTACTCAGATCGCGGCGCACCGTATAGCCGTCGCAGATGACGACACCGCCGATCTCACCGCCGCAGGCAAATGCCTGAGCCGGGAAGGCTACCGCGTCAGCGCTGTACGCTCCGGCAAGGCGCTCCTGAAGTTTACTGAAGAGGTCATCCCGGATATCATCCTGCTGGATGTTCAGATGCCGGAGACAGACGGCATGGAAACGCTCAGGAAGCTGAAGGAGGATGCGCGGACAGCTGATATCCCCGTAATAATGCTTACAGAGAGCGTGGATCCAGAGCTGATTAGAAAGGGCTTTGAACTGGGCGCGGCGGATTTTATCACCAAGCCTGTACTTCCCGAACTGCTGGCGGCCAAAGTCCGCAGCTTTGCGGAGCTTTGCAGCCTGAGAAGAAAACTGGGCAGATGATCGGAGGATAAAGCTATGAAGCAGGGCGCAACCAAAAATGAGCTATTTCAGGCTTCGCAGATAACGATACTGATAAGCTATACTGTGTTCTCCGCTATCCTTATCGCTGAGGATCTCCTTATGGATTGGGAGACCTGGCCGATCATCCCCATAGTTATCGGAGTTGTTGTCTCCTGGCTGCTGCATATCCAGCAGAGCTTTACTGCTGACCACCGGGTATGGATATACTCGGCCTTCATAATGTTCACATTTTTCTTCTACGGCAGCCATATCACCAGTGTGTTCGATACCGTCTCGGTAATGTCGGTAGTTCTGATACTCTATACGATGACAGGCATCAAGTCCCTGATAACTTTCCTTCAGGTGCTCTATTACATCACAATGGCCTACGGACTGGTCATGCTCTGGCAGAACGGAGAAAAGTTCGACAGCCTTCTGATCTCGCGCTCGCTGCTGCATATCTCCGTTATAACAGCTATCGCCGGGATATCCAGGACTATCATAAACAAATGGATATCTGTCCTCGACAGTTCCCGCGACGAGATCGATCAGCTCACCGATGCGACAGACAGGCTCAACGATTTCCTCGCTAATGTCTCCCACGAGATACGGACTCCTATCAATGCTGTCATCGGCCTTACAGGTATCTGCATCGACGAAGAGGATGACAGCGAAAAGCTGCAGAATCTGATCTCTGTCCGCAGCGCGGGCAGGAGAGTCGCAGAGCAGATAAGCGATATCCTGGATTTTACTGAGATAGACAGAGGCGAGCTGGCCAATAACTATGAGAACTATATGCTCTCATCGATCCTGGGAGATCTTGTCAGCGAGATAAGACCCTACAAGCCAAAAGAGCTGGAGCTGATCATCGATGTCGATCCGACGATCCCCTCTGTTATGTGCTCGGATATAAACAAGCTGAAAAAGATACTCTATCATCTCATAATGAACGGCCTTAAATACACTCCCTCCGGCGGAGTATATGTAAGGCTCTGCGCCGTTTCGGAGCCTTACGGAGTAAATCTGCTGATAAAGGTGACGGATACCGGTATCGGTATGACTCAGGAAGAGGTCGAGCGCATCTATGAACAGTATTATCAGGCAGATTCCGGCCGCACACGGCAGGGCGGAGGTCTCGGCCTCGGTATGACTATCGTTTCCGGTTTTACCCGCTCGCTCGGAGGGTTCATGACAGTAGTCAGCGAGCCGGAAAAGGGGACTGCCGTAACAGTAAGCATTCCTCAGCAGGTCGTAGAGAAATCGAGCTGTATGTCTCTGGCTGAGCCCGAAAAGCTGTGCCTCGGTGCGTTTCTGCATCTTGAAAAGTACTCTGACCCGAATGTCCGTGAATACTACAATATGATGATACACAATATCGTAGTCGGCTTCGGGGTACATATGCACAGAGTCGATAATGTAGAAAACCTCAAAAAGCTGCTGGGCTCGGTAAGGCTCACACACCTCTTTGTCGGCGTAGAGGAGTATCAGTCCGCCTCCGGGATCATCGAAGAGCTGGCCAGGACAGTCGTGGTCTGCATCGTCGCTGATGAGAGCCTTGAGCTGCCGGCGGGCTCACGCGCAAGGATAATGGAAAAGCCATTCTACTGCTTCCCTGTGGCTGCTGTCCTCAATTCCCGCGCTGACGACAAGGACGAGGAGGAGGGGGCTCTGCGCTGCGACGGCGTAAAGGCGCTGGTAGTCGATGACGAGCCTATGAATCTGGTCGTTGCTAAGAATATCCTCAGGCGTTACGGTATGTCTGTTACCAACGCGGCTTCCGGGCAGGAGGCTATCGACCTTTGCAGAGAGATGGATTTCGATATCGTATTCCTCGACCACATGATGCCGGGTATGGACGGAGTCGAGGCAATGAAGCATATCAGAGCCAATAAGGTGCGGGGGCAAAGCGATGTTCCTATCATTGCCCTTACCGCAAACGCTGTCAGCACCGCCAAGGAGATGTTCCTTTCGGTGGGATTCGACGGCTTTGTCAGCAAGCCTATCGAGCTGGTGGAGCTGGAGCGTGTGCTGAAAAAAGTCCTGCCCAGATCGATCATAACCGTCGGGGGAGTGCATAAAGAAAGCAGCGAGCCCGCAGATGAGATCAAAGCAGACCCGGAGCCGGAGATACAGCAGGAGCCTGAGCAGAGCCTGTTTGAAAAGCTCTCTGCTCTCGGCATCGACTCAGGAGCAGGCATGAGCTACTGTATGGACGACGAGGAGCTCTATGTGTCTCTGCTGGAGCAGTTCGCTTCCGAAGCGCCGGAAAAGCGCAGCGGGATGCAGAGCTTCTACGACAGCAGAGATATAAAGAACTATGAGATACTCGTCCATGCCCTGAAGAGCACCGCCAAAATGATCGGCTGCGGAGCTCTCTCCAAAAAGGCGGAGGCTCTTGAACACGCCGCCAAGGAAGGGCGTGTCGGCGCTGTCGAGAGCGGGCACAGCGAAATGATCTCTGACTATATCAGCCTTACTGAGGGCATCTGCTGGGCACTGGGCATGGAGCTCCCTGCCGGAGCCGAAGCCAGGGCTGAGGAAGAAGCTCCCATCGAATTCCTCCCAGAGGATGACAGCGACGAGGTCATAGAGTTCGAGCCGTTTGAGGGGGGTGAGTGAGATGATCTTCAAAAACATCAGAGAATTCATCTCATCCAACGATCACAGCCTGCGCGAGAGGCTGTTCGTGCTCATAATGTCGGTAACGATAGTCCTCTGGTCGGTAACTCTTATCGAGATAATCTTTACCGGCGCCAAGTTCCTGGAGATACTGACACTTGCCGTCGGGATCATGTTGTTCGCGGGAGTCTCCTTCCTGGCTGTCAGGACTGACCATATCAATTCAGGCGCCATAGCTGTCTCGGCCGGCATGATACTGGTCTATCTGCCTTTCACCTATTTCTGCGGAGGCGGCGTTTACGGCGATGCTCCGCTGTGGTTCCTTTTCAGCATATTCTTTATCAATATAATCCTGGAGGGCAAGGCCAGAGCGGCAATGCTGATCCTTGATCTTGTTATCGCGGGAGCCTGCTGGGTGCTTTCTTATTACTATCCCGAGCTGGTCGAGCAGAACGAGTCCGGTATGGCGCATATCTTCTCTTTTATTGCGCTGATACTCATCGGCCTCTGCGTAAGTATGCTCATAATCTACCGGAATAAGATCTATGCCATAGAGACCAGGCGCTCCGAGGAGCAGAAAAAGGAGATCGAAGCCCTGAACCGCGCACAGAATCATTTTTTCTCCAGCATGAGCCATGAGATACGCACCCCGATAAATACCATAATCGCCCTGAATGAGATGATCCTCCGGGAGAACATCTCCGAGGAGGTGGCCGAGGATGCCGCCAATATCCAGTCGGCCAGCCGGATACTTCTTCATCTTATCAACGATATCCTGGATATGTCCAAATTCGCCTCCGGGCAGATGCAGCTTGCTCCCGTAGTCTATTCGCCCGGAGATATGCTTTCCGAGCTGGTCGGTATGCTCTGGATCAGAGCAAAGGAGAAAAAGCTGGATTTCCGTGTCAGCGTAGCGCCGGATATCCCCGCAAAGCTCATGGGCGACGATGTCCGTATCAAGCAGATACTGATAAATGTCATCAACAACGCCATAAAGTATACCAAGGAAGGCTCTGTCTCCCTTACGATACAGTCCGGCGAGGTCAGGAACGGAGTGATGAACGTCATCTATTCCGTCAGCGATACGGGTATCGGTATCAAAAAGGAGAATATCCCCTATCTCTTTACAGCTTTCAGAAGGGTCGATGAAGAGAAGAACCGCCATATCGAGGGCACCGGCCTCGGGCTGTCGATTGTCAAGCAGTTCGTCGATCTTATGGGCGGGCGAATAACTGTCAACAGTATCTATACCAAGGGCTCGACCTTCGTCATCGAGATCCCGCAGAAGGTGGTAAGCGAGGACAGCATCGGAGAGATCAGTATTTCCGGCGACAGGCCGCGCGGCCGCCTCGGAGAGCACGCTGCAAAATTTGAGGCTCCCGACGCCAGAGTGCTGGTGGTGGATGACAATATCTCCAATCTGCTGGTAGTCTCCAAGCTGCTCAGAGAAACAAAGGCCAGAGTAGATACTGTTTCCAGCGGAGCAGAGGCTTTGAAGCACACTCTCAGTGAGCAGTATCATGTGATATTCATGGATCACCTTATGCCTGAAATGGACGGCATAGAGTGCTTCCACGCCATAAGGACACAGATCGGCGGAAGATGCAAGGACGCTAAGATCGTCGCTCTTACTGCCAACGCGGGCAGCGAGAGCCGTGCCCTGTATGAAAAGGAAGGCTTCGACGGCTACCTTGTCAAGCCTATCTCCGGCGATGGGCTGGAAAAAGAGCTGTATCGCCTGCTGCCCCGCGATCTGACCTATGTTTCGGGAGACAGCGAGGAAATACTCAAGGAAACTATCTCCTGGATGAATACCGAGCAGCGTAAGAAAACTGTCGCAATAACGACTGAGAGCGTCGCCGATCTGCCGCAGGAGCTCATCGACCGCTACGGTATAGCTGTCCTCCCGCATCTCGTCTGCACCGAAGAAGGCGAGTTCATGGACGGCATCGAGATAGAGACCCGCGGCCTGCTGGAGTATATGGAGGACACCAGCCATAAGGTCAGGACGAATGTCCCGGATGTAAAAACGATCGAGAATTTCTTTGCGGAACAGTTTGCCAACGCCAATAATATCATCCATGTGTCTATCTCCGGGAAGCTGGCCAACAGCGGCTGCCCGGTGGCTATGGAGGCTGCAAGAGCCTTCGATAATGTAACTGTCATCGACACAGGGCATCTTTCCAGCGGCCAGGGTCTCATGGTCATCGAAGCCTGCCGTATGGCAGAGGACGGCAAGAGCCCGGATGAGATCAAGGCGCATCTGGAAAAGATGAAAAACAAGATACATTCCAGCTTCATTGTCGATAATCTGGACTTCCTTGCGCGGCAGGGCCAGGTAAAGCAAAGGGTCGCCAAGATAACCAAATCGCTTATGGCAAGGCCGGTGCTCGTCCTGAAAAAGGGCGAGATCGTTGCAGGAAAGATCTTCTTCGGGAGCAGGAAAAAGGCCTGGAGAAGATATATCGAATCTGTCCTCAGAAGAGAGAGCTCCATTGATAAGCGGCTGCTGTTCGTCACCTATGTCGGGCTGACCAAGCGGGATATGGACTGGATCAGAGCCGAGATCGACAAGCGGGCGAAATTCGAGGCTATCTATTTCAAGCAGGCCTCCCCAGTTATCGCCGTCAACTGCGGAGCAGGGACCTTCGGCCTGCTGGTGCGGGAAGTCACAAAGGATTAGGCAAAGATACGACGAAAATACAATAAAGGCCGTATATCCTCGTCAGACAGCGAGGATATACGGCCTTCGTTTTTGTTCACTGAGCTGTGGCATCAGCTCTTCATTCTCTTGCAGAAGAGCATCGAGGCGAGAGAGATCAGCAGCGCGGCGCAGGCGATAACAATGAGCAGCGGGATGAGGAAGCCCTGAGCTGTCAGGTCGAGAGCGTTGGCCGAGCGTGCAGCCTTTGTGCAGTAGTAGAAAGGCAGGCATTTGCAGATCGTCAGCATTACCCCGCCGGAGGCCTCGGCATCATACCAGATACATCCCAGGAAGGAGCCCAGAGATATGATGATAGAGCAGAGACCGGGAGACGATTTTTCGTTGAAAAGCGTTCCGAAGATGAAGCCTAGGGAGATAAATATCAGCGAAGAAGGCAGCAAAACTGCAAGGCAGAGCAGCATCCCTCCGATATTCATAGCGCTGCCGATGATAAGCGAGATCACAAAGCCTGATGCAAAGGTTATTACAGACTGCAAAAATGCGATGGCAAGCATCGGCAGGATGTAGCCCAAGGTGAAATCCCGGGAGGTCATCGGGGTCGCATAGAGCCTTGTCAGAAAAGCGCCGCTGCGGTCAGTGGAGACAGTCAGCGATGTAAAGAGCATTACGAACATCTGCCCGAATACAGCAACACCGGGAGTAAGGTTCGCGATACGGAAAACTGTCGGCCCTTTGTCTGGGATGCTCCTGTCAACGAGAGTCATGATGATAAGCATTATAAGAGGGAAGCCGAGGCAGAAAATATAGCTAAGCGGGTCGCGGAGCATCTCTTTGATGACACGTTTTGAAAAAGCCAGCGCTCTGCTCATATCAGACACTCCCTTCTGCGATAGCAACGAATGAGTTTTCCAGCCCTTTCTGACCTGTCAGAGCCTCCAGCTCCGGCAGAGTCCCGAGGGCTTTTATCTTTCCCGAGACCATAACGGCGATACGGTCGGAGAGCTGCTCCGCCTCTTCCATATAATGAGTCGTCAGGATAATGGTTATCTTGCCTTTCAGCGAACCGATAGCCCGCCAGAGCTCTCTCCTTGCGAGGACATCAAGACCGAGAGTCGGCTCATCGAGGAAGAGCACCTTCGGTTCTCCGATGAGGGCCATAGCTATAGAGAGCCTGCGCTTCCAGCCTCCGGAAAGGGTCTTCGCCCGCTGATCTGCGACTTCCTCCAGCCCGAGGTCTTTCAGGATCTCCCCGATGCGGCTGCGGCATTTTTCCTTGCTGAATCCGTTTATCTCAGCGATAAGCTGTAAGTTCTCGCGGACAGTCAGCTTCTCTGCGACGGATGTTTCCTGCGGAGAGATTCCGATCAGCCGCTTGACCTCTGCTTTCTCCCCGGCACAGCTCTTTCCCAGGACTGTCGCTTCGCCCTGAGT
>CAMNNQ010000170.1 GCA_946545645.1 uncultured Clostridia bacterium
GTTAAAAACGGAAGCTCAGACAAGAGCTCAGGGTATCGACTGCTCCGGCCTTGTCTGGTGGACGCTGACCAATCTTGGATACAAGACATCGGGCTTCGGGCAGAATAATCCCGTCCCAGCTGATACTTTCGGCTGGCTGGGCTCGACAGGAACAAAGAAGATAACCTACGGCGGCATTACGGAGAATATCGAGATCGAGAAATCGAATCTCCCCACTCCCGCTGATACCACTGCTTCCAAGACCTACGAGTATTGGGAGAAAGCAGACAGATCAACGATTACTCCTGAGGACGGACAGGTCGGAGACCGCACTTTTGTCATCACAGGCAACGGCAAGAGCTATACTGTCAAGACCAATGATAATGGTGTTGCCGAGCTGAAGAATATTCCTGTATATGACAGCAATGACAATAAGATAAAGGTAATCGCAAAAGGTATCCGCACGCAGTTCAGCAAAAAAAGACAGATTTTTCGGGATTCTTACGAAGCCCCGAAAATGCGTGGTTTTCAAAAAAATCAAAATGGTGCCCAAGGCGGGTTTTTACAAAGAAATACGCTGTCTCAGGAACCCCTGAAACAGCGTATTTACGCGGTTTGTGCTGGTCGGAGTGACGGGACTTGAACCCACGGCCTCTACCACCCCAAGGTAGCGCGCTACCAATCTGCGCCACACCCCGATTGCTATAATATTATACTACTTCTCCACCCTTTTGTCAAGCCTTTTTTTGAAATTTCTTTTCTGTATATCCCACAAATTTTCAGGTGCTATGTTTGGAGGGGTTGTTCATTTGTATGAATTTATCTGTGCAGGATGCCGAAAATCCGCACTTTTGTTGACTTTTTCACTCCCCGCGTTGTATACTTATCATATCATTAAGACCCCCGCCCGAACACCGCAGAAAGGAGGAAATGCCGTGTCAGATGAAAACAGATCTCCGGGTAAGGATCCGGCGTCGGAGCTCCCTCCGGGCGAAGAACAGAGCCGTGCGGATTCAGGCAAAAAGCTCCGCATCTCCCATACCTTCGCCGTTGTATGTATGCTCATCGTCGCATTCGCTGCCGGAGCCGCAATAATGGCCGACCGTTTCTCCGCCAAAGAAAATCAGACCCGCATCGTGACACCTTATCCTGACTCCTCCGCTGCCGTTACTTCTGCAAAAGCTGCTGTGTCCTCCACTGCCTCAGCGCAAAAGATAACAACTGTCCCCATATCCTCAGTTCCCGATACAGATACTGCTCCCAAGACCGAAACTGCCGTAACCGCAGCTGCGGCTTTTTCTTTTCCTGCCGATATAAATCTCGTCGGTGCCGATTGTCTCGCTTATGTGAACGGCATCAACCGCTCCGTCGCCGAGGCTGTCATCGACTACCGCGATAAGCATACCAAGATACGTGACCTCGACGAGCTGCTGGATGTCTACGGCATCGGTGAACGTACCCTTTCTGTAATAAAAGAGCATTTCTACGTCGATCCCGCTGACTACTCCCCTCGCAGGACCGCCTCAGTTCCCGTAACTCAGCCGCCTGTGCAGACCACAGGGAAACAAAGCCGCACCAAACCCCAAGTTACCGAGACCGAGACCTCTCCCACGGAAACAGTTCCCCCGACCGCGACCGCAGGACCGGAGCCCGTACCCGAGCCAAGAGCTGTCAATATCAACTCCGCTTCCGCCGAGGAGCTGGCAGATGCCCTGCTGATAGACATCGAGCTGGCCGGGAAAATCGTCGAGCTGCGGGATAATATCGGCCGATTCGTATCTCCCAGAGAGCTGCTCTATGTCGAGGGCTTCTCCGATGCGATGTATCTTGAGCTCAAGGAGCTTCTCCTTATCAGCGATAAGACCGAAGAAAGCGAGGTCACTAATGATGCGGCTTGACAGATTTCTGGCTTCACAGCGCCCCGATATCTCCCGCAGCAGCGCCCGGGAGCTCTGCCGCAAGGGGCTCGTTACGGTTAACGGTGCGCCAGCAAAAAGATCGGATATACAGATAAATGAAGAACAGGACACCGTCTGCGTCTCGGGAAAATGTATAATATACAGAAAATATGTATATATAATGCTCAATAAGCCCCGGGGAGTGATCTGCGCCACTAAGGACAGGCTAACCGAGACCGTCATGGAGCTGATACCCCCCGAGCTCAGAAGAGACGGCCTCTTCCCCGCCGGAAGGCTGGATAAAGATACCGAGGGCTTCGTCCTCATAACCGACGACGGCGAGCTGGCCCATAAGATGCTCTCCCCCAAAAGCCATGTGCCCAAGACCTATTTCGTCCGCCTGGAAAAGCCGCTGGAGCCTTCAGCCGTCAGCCTCTTTTCGGAAGGCATCACCATCGACGGCGGAGAAAAATGCCTCCCCGCTCAGCTCTCCATCTCAGACAATCCAGCCGAATGTCTCCTGACTATCCGTGAAGGCAAGTTCCACCAGGTAAAGCGGATGTTTCTTGCAATAGACAACAAGGTGTTGTATCTTAAACGTATAAGTATCGGAAAGCTCGCCCTTGACGAAAATCTGCCTCTGGGCGGATGTTTGGAAGTATTGCACAAAGATGTTGATAAACTTTTGTCACGGAAATGAGCCTGTTTCCATTTTTTTACAGCGCCCTGTTTTTTTTCGTCAATATTTATAAAGACTTGTAATAAAGTTTAGTTAAAAAAACTCTTGCTTATAGACTTGAAATTTGATATGATATTAGCATAGCTAATATGGAAAATTAGTCAATACTTTATATTAGGAGGTTCTTATAAACATGGCAAGTGTATCATTGAGGGAAATTTATAAGAAGTACGCAGGCGGTGTTATCGCGGTTTCCGACTTTAACATCGAGATCAAGGACAAGGAGTTCATCATCCTGGTAGGTCCTTCCGGCTGCGGAAAGTCAACAACACTGAGAATGATCGCAGGTCTTGAAGAGATCAGCGAGGGCGAGCTCTATATCGGTGACCGTCTGGTAAACGATATCGCTCCTAAGGACAGAGATATCGCAATGGTTTTCCAGAACTACGCTCTGTATCCCCATATGACAGTTTTTGAGAACATGGCCTTCGGCCTTAAGCTGCGTAAAGTCCCCAAGGACGAAATCGCAAGAAAAGTTGAAGAGGCTGCAAGGATCCTCGATATCGCTCACCTGCTCGACAGAAAGCCGAAGGCTCTCTCCGGCGGTCAGAGACAGCGTGTTGCGCTGGGCCGTGCTATCGTTCGTGAGCCCCAGGTATTCCTCCTCGACGAGCCTCTGTCAAACCTCGACGCCAAGCTGAGAGCTCAGATGAGAACCGAGATCGCTAAGCTCCATAAGAAACTGGGTACTACATTCATCTATGTAACCCATGACCAGACCGAGGCTATGACAATGGGTGACCGTATCGTTGTTATGAAGGACGGTTACATCCAGCAGATCGATACTCCTACCAACCTCTACAACAGCCCTGTTAACCAGTTCGTTGCCGGCTTCATCGGCTCGCCTCAGATGAACTTCATCGATGCTAAGCTCCTGAAGAAGAACGGCAAGTATGTCGTTGAATTCGGCTCTGAGGATACCAAGACCTCCAGAGGCGTTAAGTATGAAGTAGAGATCCCCGAGGCTAAGGTCGATGAAGAGGCTCTTGAGCCGCTGGTAGACCAGGAAGTTGTCCTCGGTATCCGTCCCGAGTGCCTGCATGACGAAGAGATGTTCATCTCCGCTGCTACTACCGGCGTAGTTAACGCTACCGTCGAAGTAACAGAAATGATGGGTGCTGAGACCTACCTCTATCTGACCTGCGAGGGCATTCCCCTTACCGCAAGAGTCAGCCCGAGATCGACCGCTCGTCCTCAGGATGATATCAAGATCGCTCTCGATCCCAACAGGATCCATATCTTCGATAAGGATACTGAGAAGACTGTTATCAACTGATAACCTTACCCCGAATTTCCAAATGGCTGCTGCACCGCGCAGCAGCCATTTTTGTTTTATCTCCCCGCAAAAGCATCCGGATGACTTACAGTAAAACAGCAAAGGAGTAAATTATGAAGCTCAGAAGAACCCTCGCCATTGTTTCAGCACTGATCGTCTCTGCCAGCGTATTCTCAGCCTGCTCGGACAGTACCGGCTCATCCTCTTCCCCTTCCGCCGAGACTTCGACCTCTGCTCAGGCCGAAACTACCGCCCCGCAGGAGGCTCCCCCTGCCCCGGAAGGGTATAACGTATCCGCACTGGCCGCTACAGATAAAGCCGTCGATGAGGAAGCCCTCTCTGAATCGCTGACCTCTGTCGGCAATCCGACAGCTATGCAGGCCAAAATGAAAAAAGCTCTTGCAGGAGAAAAGACTACTGTCGCCTATCTCGGCGGCTCCATAACCGAAGGCTTCAGCGCCGGCCCCGAAAAATGCTATGCCAAAGAATCGTTCAACCGCTTCAAGGCAGCCTTCGGCGGCGGCGATAACATCCAGTATGTCAACGCCGGTATCTCCGGCACTCCGTCTAAGCTGGGAAATCTCCGCCTTCAGAGAGATATCCTCTCCAAGGATCCGGATATCTGCTTTATAGAGTTCGCCGTCAATGACGCCCGCGATACCGACCATAGAGCCGCCTACGAATCTATCGTCCGCGACCTCATTGAGAAAGATGTAGCAGTAGTCCTGCTCTTCTCCCGCACCGATTCCGGTTATTCCGCACAGGATCAGATGAAAGAGATCGGCGCCTATTACAATGTTCCTATGATCTCTTATGCCGACGGCCTGACCTATATGCTGGATAACAAGAAGATAGCCTGGAGCGATTTCTCCAGCGATAACACCCACCCCAATCTCCGGGGCCACGCCATAGTTGCGGATATGATCTGCAACTACTTCAAGGAAGCCTTTGCCGCCGCGCCGGAAGCATATACCTACCCCACCGCTCCCCTGAGTATTATGGTGCAGCAGGGTATGCAGATGTTTGAAAACAAGGATATCGAGCCCGAGGACAGCGGGAGCTGGTTCACAGGCTCTGATGTATCCTTCTTCAAGCAGGGCTGGACCTATGATGCCAAGGGGGACAACAAGCCTCTGATATTTAAATTCCGCGGCAAATTCGCCCATATCGTCTATAAGGAATCCAACGATAAGTCCTACGGTAAGATCAAGGTCAAGGTAACTGTTGACGGCGAGGAGTACGATACCCAGACCATATCTTCCTATAAGGAATCCGGCTGGGGAAATCCCGTCGCCGTGCAGATCGGTATGCAGGCCTCAGAAAAGGATTATGTAGTCGAGATCTCTATGGACGAGGGCTGCGAGACCGACCATGCCCAGATACTGGCTATCGCACACAACTGACAGGAGAAAGCTATGAAAGACAGTAAAGATAACGTTTTTTCGCGTTTTGCAAGATATGCCGCCGTTGAGACCGCCTCTTCCGAGGAAAGCAGCAGCTTCCCCTCGACACCCGGGCAGGCGGTCCTCGCTGAACTGCTGGCAGAGGAGCTCCGCACCCTCGGAGCCGCCGATGCAGCCTATGACCCTCAGAGCGGCTGCGTTTACGCCCATATTCCCGCCAACGACGGCGGCCGCACCCACCGCACCCTGGGCTTCATCTCCCATCTGGACACCTCCCCGGAAGCCTCCGGCAAGGATGTCAGACTGCAGCTCCACCCCGATTACGACGGCGGAGATATCCGGCTCCCCGGGGGTGTCGTAATAAGCCCGGAGGTATTTCCCGAGATGAAAAACTACATCGGCAAGACCCTCATAACCTCCGACGGCACTACCCTCCTCGGCGCCGACGACAAAGCCGGGATAGCCGAGATAATGACTATGGCGGAAGCACTCCTCTCGGAAAATGCCCCTCTCCACGGGCGTATCGCTATCGCCTTTACCCCGGACGAAGAGATCGGCGGCGGTATCTCCCGCTTCGATCTTGAACGCTTCGGCGCAGATATCGCCTATACCGTTGACGGCGGGGCGCTGGGAGAGCTGGAATACGAGTGCTTCAATGCCGCCACAGCCATGGTAACGGTCAGAGGGGTCAATATCCATACCGGGGAGGCTAAGGGCAAGATGAAGAACGCCTCCCGCATCGCGCTGGCTTTCGATGCAGCTCTCCCCGCATCAGACCGCCCGGAGAACACCGAGGGCTATGAGGGCTTCTTCCACCTTTCTTCTGTCTCGGGAGAAGTCGAGCTCTGCCGCCTGGAATACCTTATCCGCGACCACGACAGGCAAAAATTTGAAAGCAGGAAACAGCTCATGCTCTCCGCTGCCGAAGCCCTGAACGAGCAATACGGCCCAGGGACAGTTACCGTCGAGCTCAAGGATACCTACTACAATATGAAGGACAAGATCTCCCCCGACTATATGTTCCTCATCGACCGTGCCGGAGAATGTATGGAGGCTCTGGGCGTAAAGCCCCGGATCAAGCCTATCCGCGGCGGGACAGACGGAGCCAATCTCTCCTATCGCGGCCTTCCCTGTCCGAACCTCTGCGCCGGAGGGCATAACTTTCACGGCCGCTATGAATACTGCTGTCTTGAATCAATGGAGACGATAGTCAAACTCCTTGTCGCTCTTGCCTGCACCGGGATGTGAACTTATTAAACCGAAGATCTGACCAAGACAAAAACATTGCCCCCGAGCGCTGCAAAACGCTCAGGGGCTTCTTGATTCATATTTCTGCCCGGGCAGGCCGGCGCTTTCGGGAACTGCATCTCAAGAGGTCTGTGCTGACGGCATTTGCTGCGTTCTCCCCGGCTTTGAACCGAATAGAGCCTTGAGATATCTTGTCCTCTGAATAAGGCTGCACAGCCCGAAGGTCAGCAGATAGGCTGCCGGTACCGTCAGGAAGAAATTGGCGATGCTCCCGGCTCCTGCCTTCGCCAGCAGATACTGGCATACAACGACTATGGGGAAATGCAGGATATAGAACATATAAGATATACCGGAGCCGTATCTTGTAAAGCGTGTGGAAACATCGAGATGATCGTGTCCGAGGCTGACCAGCGCCGGTATGCTGAAAACAAAGGCTATGTAATTGCAGGCTGTGTTGAGGCCGCTGTATTTCCCGACGAATATGAACAGCGCTGTATTCGCCGCCGAAGCCGCAAGGAATACAGCGGTGTATACCCACTTGTATCCTGCAAGCCTGTCAACGGACTCGCGCTTGCTGAAAAACACATACCCCAGCAGATATACGCAGAGATAGGTTATCAGCGGCTTCCCCAACGTTTTGACATCCAGCGCCGCGACAGCTCCCGCAGACAGCAGCACCCCGCAGACAGCTTTCGGCTTTCCCCCGCTTATCCCGAGAGCCTCCGCCCCCTTTATCGCTCCGCAGGAGATAACAGAGATGACCGCCAATACGGCTATGAACCAGAGATGCCCGAGAGTAAACCCGCCGTCATAGCCCGAAAGATCGGTAAATCTTGTGAAATAGATGCCGTAATGCTCAAAGAATCCGCCGCTGTATCCGTTATGCGTCAGATCTGCGATATAGCTCAGGACAGGCGTTATCACCAGCAGCCCGAAAACGAGAGGGATGCCCAGCCTCAGCGCCCTTTCCTTCAGGAATTGCCCGCAGCCTCTTTTTCTTATCGAGAACCTCGCTGACGCCCCCGCCAGCAGGAACATCAGCGGCATGAACCAGGGGCTTATGAATGAAACAACAGCAGCCAGAGGCTTCGACTCTCTGAAAAAGATATAGTTTTGTTCTCCCCAGGTATTGTATGCCATCGCCGCATGGTAAACGATAAGCAGAGTCACCGTCAACATCCGCAGATTGTCGATATACGCAACTCTTCCTTTCATTTTTTCATCCCGCCTTCCGGCTCCGTGCAGATGCCCCGGAGCGCTTGCTAATATGTATTGTACTACAGTCAGTTGATTCTGTCAACATTGCCGATAAAAGCCTTTTGCTTGACACCGCCGCGATAATATGGTATAATAACAAAGCGGCCTGCGCTGTGCTCGGCCGCCCTGATATATGTTTACGAAAGATGATTTGCGGCCGCCGCCGCGGAAAGAACGGTGAAGGATTTGAACAATACCGCAAGAGATATGCTCTATAAACAGTTTGTCGAGAACAATGCCATCGACCCTAAGCTCTACGATAAATATGTCGTCAAGCGCGGCCTCAGGAATTCCGACGGCACAGGCGTTATCGCCGGGCTGACCAACATCTGCAACGTTCACGGATATGTTATCAACGAGGGCGAGAAATCGCCCATCGAAGGCCAGCTCATCTACCGGGGCTACAATATCAACGATATCGTCTCTAATGCCAGGAAGGAAAACCGCTTCGCTTACGAAGAGACAGTATATCTGCTGCTGCTCGGAGCTCTGCCCAGCCGCCGGGAGCTCGATGCCTTCTCGGAAATAATGGCCGAAAACCGCGAGCTTCCTCCGAATTTCTTTGAGGATATGATACTCAAAGCCCCCTCTCCCGATATCATGAACGAGATGGCAAGGTCTGTCCTTGCCCTCTATTCCTACGACGATACCCCCGAGGACCGATCCCCCGCCAAGGAAATGGCTACGGCGATCTCGATAATCTCCCGCCTGCCCAATATCATGGTCTCTGCCTATCAGGTCAAGCAGCGGGTATATGAGAACAAGTCAATGATAATGCACCCTCTCATCCCCTCTCATTCCACAGCCGAGATGATACTTTCGGCGCTCCGCCCGAACCGCGAGTTCTCCGATGAAGAGGCCAAGCTGCTGGATCTTATGCTCATCCTCCATGCCGAGCACGGCGGCGGAAACAACTCGACCTTTGCCTGCCGTGTCCTTACCTCCTCCGGGACAGACCCTTATTCCGCTTACTCTGCGGCTATCGGAGCTCTTAAAGGCCCCAGGCACGGCGGCGCCAACGCCAAGGTCTCGCAGATGCAGGAGTGCATCAAGCGAGGCGTACATAACTGGGACGACGAAGAGGAAGTCGCTGAATTCCTCAAAAAGATACTCCGCAAGGAGGAGAACGACGGCTCCGGCCTGATCTACGGCATGGGGCACGCTGTATATACCCTCTCCGACCCGAGAGCGGTGATCCTCAAGGAGAATGCCAAAAAGCTGGCGAAGGGGACAGAATTTGAAAAAGAGTTCCGTCTGCTGGAATCCATCGAAAAGCTGACCCCCAAGCTCTTCAAAGAGATCAAGAACGACGACAAGGTCATGTGCGCCAATGTCGATATGTATTCCGGCCTGGTTTACCGTATGCTCGGCATCCCCAGCGACCTCTTTACCCCGCTGTTCGCTGTTTCGCGTATGGCCGGCTGGAGCGCCCACCGTTTTGAGGAGCTGGTCACCGGCAAGCGCATAATCCGCCCGGCATACAAGGCAATAAAGGGCGACAAGATATATGTCCCTATCGACGAAAGAGCCTGATATTTAATAAACAAGCCCCGCTGTTCAAGGCAGCGGGGCTTATCTTATTTCATATACTTCTCGTAAATAGTCAGCGAATCGATCGTCGCCTGCTTGTCAGTAGCGGAAAGTGCGGTAACGCAGATGTAATTCCTTCCGGCCTTCTCGACCTGTGTTGCAAGAACATATTTTGCTTCGTCCATAAATCCGGTCTTGCCGCCGAGGATCTCGGTGTCTGCATCCTCCTCGCCGTCTCCGTCAGCGTCTACGTAATATCCCGCTGTCCTCTCGCTTATGATCGAGCTGAGAGTGATGCCTTCGGGATGCGCGGCGGTCTTTGAGGTGGTATAGCTCTTGGCACAGAGGGCATCATGGCAAGGCTTGGTCTTCATAGCATATTCAAGGATGACAGCCATATCGCGGCAGGTGGAGTAGTTCTTATCGTTGTGCAGCCCGCTGGAATTGGTGAAGTGGGTATCCTTGAGGCCCATTTCCTCAGCCTTCTTGTTCATAAGCTCGACGAATTTCTTTTCAGAGCCGGCTGTAAGGTTTGCGAGGCCGACTGTTGCGTCAGCGCCGCTGCGGAGGATAGCGCCGTACATAAGGTCGTCAAAGGTAACTGTCTCGCCGGGCTCAAAGCCGACTACCGAGGCCTTTTCCTCATAGAGCGGGGTAAGCTCCTTATCTGTGAACTTATACTTAACGCTCTTGTCCTTTACATTTTCGTTGGCAACGATGATAGTCATTATCTTTGTCAGCGAAGCGGGGAACATTCTCTTGTCGTAATCGTATCCTGCGATTATCTCGTTGTTATCGACATCCACCAGGATAGCATACTTGGCGTTGATGTTGTCGGCCTTGGGGTCGATCTTCTTGTAATCGGCGGCTTCCTTCGGGATAGATATAGTGTTTATCTCTTCCGGCTTGCTCTCGTCCTCAGGAGGCTGGCTCTCATCCGGAGCCTTGGTCTCTGCCGGTTTTTCGTCCGGCTTGCTCTCGTCGGGCTTGCTGCTGTCATTGGAGAGTATGGGCACATCGGATGCCTTGTCGATAGTCCCTCTTCCGGTAACGACCATGATAGCCATTCCGGAAGCCAGAAGGATTATCAGTATAAGTATCGCGGCCAGCGCCGCACCGCCCTTGCGGTTCATAGTCTTCTTTCTCATTTCGGAGCTCCTTTTCATCATTATTCCATTTTCAAAGCAGTTGTCAGTCTTTATTCTCCCGTATAAATGTATGGCAGTATTGCAGTATATCGCTTCTGGTCACTATCCCAATGAACACCTGCCTGTCGTCGATGACAGGAACAAAGTTCTGATTTGTCGCCAGCAGCACCAGCTCGTCGATAGTTGCCGTAACGCTGACAGGGTTGCCCCTCACTCTTCGCGGGATGTCTGAGATGCTGTATTTTTCCAGATCGCGAACATCAAAGATATTGTTATCCAGCATAAAATAGAGGAAATCGCCCTCTGCTATGGTCTTGACATATTCGCCGCGGCGGTCGATGACCGGTATCGCGGTAAATCCGTGGTGGCGCATTTTCTCTATCGCCTGTCTTACAGTGCAGTCGTCGTAGACATAGTCGATGACTGCCTTGGGTTTAAGCAGTTTTAAAATATTCATTTCTAGATCAATGCCGCAGAGCGGCACCTCCGTTATTCTGTTTTATTGTCATCCGATATGCTGCTGCCGTCAGGCCTGCTCCCGTCCGGCAAGCTGCTGTCATCAGGCCTGCTCTCGTCCGGCAAGCTGCTGTCATCAGGCCTGCTCTCGTCCGGGGCGCTGCTGTCATCTGCGTGAGCATGGGACTTTCCGTAGGTGTAGATCAGCCGGAAAAGCGTATCGTAATCTATCTTTTTAAGGTCTGCGGAAGAGATGCCCATTTCAAAGAGCTCCTCCGTAGTTATCCCCCAGCTTGCACAGAGCCCCCGGCAGAAGCCGTCTCTTCCGTCCTCGCTGAGTGTGGAGAGATCAACGAATTCATCGGTGAAATAAGCGTTGAACACCGAGCTGTCGGCGGTCTGCTCCAGCTTGTCGATGACTCTGGTCTCGACGATATCGTCCTTGCCCTCGACATTATATCTTGTAGTATACTTTACAAGGTGTCCGTCTTTTTTATCGAAGCAGAATTCCATGACGGTCATATATGTCCCGCCGGTGTAGACATACTGCTCGATATCGTAGATATCGCTCTCGGGAGCGTTCACCGTCCCCGACTGTGCGACTCCCAGGCGCTCCAGCGCCGCGATCAGATTGACCTCCGGAAAGCTCTCTGTCTGGCGGTACATCCCGCAGACATTATCAAAATCATAGCATTTCCCGTTTATTGAGACCGAGCCGTGGCTTCCCAGCCTTTCGGTCTGGAGTATATACTTCCTTTCTCCGTCCGCGACACATCTTATCTTGATCTCATCCTCGATCTGATTTCCCGTCAGGGTACATTCGAGGGTATATCTGCCGCTTTTATAGATATCCGCGACCTTCTGCAGCCTGTTTCCGAGGCGGCTCTCGGCGGCCGGCAGAGCGCTTTCCGGCATTTCTGACGAGACGATGCTCTCAGCAGGGCTCTCCTCTGAGGAAGAGCTGTCCTTGCAGGAGACAAGGCAAAGGCAGACTGCCGCTGCGCAAAGCGCGGAGACCAGCTTTTTAATCATTCAAAACACAGACCTTTCTCAAAAGATCCATACATTCAAAGCCTCTGCTCAGATCCCAGAGTCAGACGGCTTGCCAATATCATAAATTATATTATACCACTTTTATTACCCTTCTGTCAAGCACTGATCGAAGGGCAGAGGTCATATATTGTCGTTTCAGGGGATCAGAGACTCCATATCCGCCGGCAGCGGCGAGCTGATTATATGGTTCTCGTCGTCGTCGGGAGATACGAAGCTGACGCTGATACAGTGCAGCGCCTGCCGTCCGATATCTTCCGTGCTGCCTCCGTAGAGGCTGTCTCCCGCCAGCGGGAAGCCTATATGTGCAAAATGGACTCTTATCTGATGTGTTCTCCCCGTCAGAGGCGTGACCTCGCAGAGAGAGTACTTCTCACCGGTCCTGAGCCTCCGGAAGAGGGTCGAGGCTTCTTTTCCGTCCTCTCTGACGCAGCGGGTGATGATAGAATCCTCCGCTCTGGCGATAGGAGCGTCTATCTTTCCGGTCTCTCCAGGGTCTCCGCAGCAGACAGCCAGATATTTCTTGCCGAAGCGCCCCTGCAGGGCGGCGGCGGAGAACTGGCTTTTTGCGACGATCACGCAGCCCGAGGTACAGCGGTCCAGGCGGTTGACCGGCCTGAAAGGCAGGCCTTTATAGCGCTTTGCAAAATAATTCCCGAGAGTGTCTCCCTGATGCTTGATCGAAGGGTGGACCGGCATCCCTGCGGGCTTATCGAAGACCACAACTTCTCTGTCTTCGTAAAGCACCGGGACATCGGGGATGTCCGTGGAGGCCTCAAGTGTCGGTATTTCCTCCGGGGCAAGGTCGATCTCCTCGCCCTCAAAGACCTTATCAACTGTCCTGATGAGCTCGCCGTCTCTGCTCATTCCGCCCTCAGTGCGCTTGAGCCGGCAGCGGAGCCTGCGGGAAAAGCCCCTTTTGCGCAGAACTTCTCCCAGACTTTTGCCGTCCTCCTCCGGGCGAATGACGAGCTTATCTGGCATATTTGTTCCACCTCTTTATCATCGCGGGATATTTATCCTGCCAATAGGAGCGCATAACGTCCTCGGCAAAGGCGATAAATGTCATCTTAAAATAGGGCTCGAACACGAAATAGGGATAGATCAGCAAAAGCAAAGGTATATACTTCGCAAAAGACAGCAGAAGGCTCAGATATCTTCCGTGATTGCCGTCCATCAGCTTTACAGACAGATCGCAGGCATCAAATACATTGGCTCTTGGGTTCAGCGACATTATATATTTCGTCATCGTCAGCGAGATGCAGTAGTGTATGAAGACTCCTGTCCAGACAATGGAAAACCCGATAGAGAGCATGAACAGGAACAGATCGACAGTCGTCAGAGTGTCTCCGCTGTGCTTGAAGCCGAAGTAATATATCCCGGCGGCGCCTATGAGCAGCGGGATAGCGGCAAAGAATTTCAGCATAGTCGGCAGGACTGAGGCGAGAGTCGATTTAGGATGTATCTTGCGGGAATTGTACTGGATATATCGCCTGGTCTCAACGAAATTGTTTCCCTCGTAGATATCTATCATCAGCCTGCGGAGGATGTAGTATTCCGGTGTGAACAGGAACAGCAGCAGCAGGATCCTGACAGAGAGCATAAATCTTCCCAGGCCTGTCCCCAGCAGGAAGGAAGGATAGAAACTGTATTCTATCCCTATATGCCTGAAAATGACATAAAGCAGCAGCTCGACAGTCACAAATATCAGCAGGAAGGCCGATTTGAACACAGAAAAGGAGATAGTCGTGCCCCACTTGCCTTTCAGACGCTCCAGCGCCTTTTTCTTGATCTGACTGTTTGTCAACGGAGTCGAAGTCATTTCCGGAGCACCTTCCTTTCATCAATACTTGCGATCATTCTGTATCTGAGGCTTATGCCTCTGCTTTATCCGCAGCCGCGGCTATTTCTCTTCGCTGTCCTTACTGTCTTCATCCGATTCAAACGGCAGCCTGCCCAGTATCTCAAAAGCCCCGGAGCGCTGCCACATCGCAGCATCGACCGCGATCTCGAAGCCCTCCCCGAAGCCGCAGCGGCATTCGTTGGGTCCCAGCTTCGGCAGCCCGAAGCAGGCCAGCATATCCATTATTATCCCTGAGTGGGTAACGACTGCGACAGTCGTAAAGCCCTCGTACATCATATCCGAGATGATAATGTTGAGCGCCTCAAAGCAGCGGTTGACCACATCTCTCGCAGATTCGCCGTTCGGCGGCGGATTATCCGGGCCGCCCTTCAGCCATTCAGTATAGGCCGGGTCTCCGGAAAGCTCGTCAGCGGTCTTGTTTTCAAAATCTCCGAAATCCATCTCTGCCAGCAGCCCCAGCTCGGCTGTATAGGCGCCGTGATAAAGGATATCAGCTGTCTGAGTGCAGCGCTTGAGGGGAGAGGTATAGACCTTTTGCACACGGGGATAATACAGCTTGTCTGCCTTGTCATAAAGCTCTTTTATACCGTCCGCGCTCAGGGGAACATCGGTAAGTCCGACATATCTGCCCTCTGTGTTCGCAGCGGTCATCCCGTGCCGGATAAGATGCAGCTTATAGTATTTCATTTAAGGACCTCCTCATAGATCATCTGGCATATTTTGTCAGATTGCAAAAACAATAAATATATCAAACAATACTTTTTGTTAAACATTTACTGGGAATTATACTTTACAAAAATGCTGAAATATGGTAGAATAACTAAGATAGGATCATAATGCCGTTTTATCGGTCAAACCCATACAGAGGACTCAGCAAGATGAAAGATCGACATAACCTTGAGACCGCAAAGCGGCTCTCAGAACTGCGCCGCGCCGCCGGGCTCACCCAGAAGCAGGCAGCCCGAATGCTCGGGACAACTCAAAGCAATATCTCACAGCTCGAACACGGCAAGCGCGGGCTCTCCAGCGAAGCCGCGATCGAGTTCTGCCGTCTCTACGGAGCCGATATCTCCGAGCTGCTGGGAGAAGGCCCCTCTCCGGCGGAGAGCTTTGCTCTCGGGAGAGCCGAGTCCCTGCTCAAAGCCATCGCAGAGAACTGCGAGCTCGACGATATAACACGCTCCGCAGGAGCTTATCTGTCTCTCTGCGTTTACAGGATGCTGCGCTCACTCTATGCGCTGAATCCTCATAATTCCTCCGAGCTCTTCTCTCTCCCGGAAAAGGAAGCCGAAGAGCTGTGCATGACCTTCATCGGCACCGAGCCGGAGCGGCTCTGCGCTCTGATCGAGGCGGCACCCGCTGCCAAGCGCAGTATGCTGGAGCTCCCCGTCGAACGCTCCGCAGAGCTGAGAGGCTTTATCAAAGCCTGCGAAGATATGCTCCTCGGAAATAACTCTCCCGATACTTAATTATAGCATATTGCCCCGGCATTTGCAAGCACATTTTACATTCCCGGATATCAAAGGAGCCCGTATTTTAATGAAACTGAACGGAATTAGGCTTCACCACCACAAAAATACAGCAGAATGCGAGACTGTCAACCTGCCCTGCCCCGAAAAAGTCATCCTCTCCATGAGCCAGCATATCGGCGCCCCCGCCGAACCGAAGGTCAAGGTCGGAGATGAGGTCAAGGTCGGTACAGTCGTCGGCGATGCCGATACAAGAGTCACCTGCCCGGTACACGCCAGCGTTTCCGGCAAGGTCACAGCCATAGGCGAGCTGCTCCTGCCAAACGGCAAGACCTGCAGGACCGTCGAGATCACATCGGACGGAAAACAGGAGCCCGACCCTTCCCTTGCAGTGCCGGATATACACGATAAGGCCAGCCTTGCTGCCGCCGTAAGAGCCTCGGGCTGCTGCGGCATGGGCGGCGCGGGCTTCCCGACACACATCAAACTGAATTACGACGAAGAAAAACAGCATATCGACACCCTCGTCGTCAATGCGGCGGAATGTGAGCCGTATATCACCAGCGACTACCGCGAGCTTATCGAGAACAGCGACAGAGTCATCGGCGGGATGAAGCTCATCCGCGAGATCCTCGGGATCGAAAGAGTCGTTATAGGCATCGAAGAGAACAAACCCAAGGCCATAAGCCTTATGCGGGAAAAGCTGGCAGGAGAAAAGGGCTTTGAAGTCCTGAAGCTGCGCTCCCTCTACCCTCAGGGCGCCGAGAAGGTCATCGCCTTCTATGCCACAGGCAGGATCGTCGAGGAAGGCCAGCTCACCTACGATCAGGGGATCATCGTCCTCAATGCTTCTACAACAGGATTTATTTACGACTATTCGCAGACAGGTATACCCTTCGTCTCCAGAAGAGTCACCATAGACGGAGATGCCGTCGGCAAGCCCGGCAATTTCCGCGCCCCCATCGGCATACGCATCTCCGAGCTGCTCTCCGCCGCCGGGACAGATATGGAAAAGGTGGAGCGCATCGTCGCCGGAGGCCCGATGATGGGCATCAGCGTCTATGACCACGACCTTCCCCTCCTGAAGACCAATAACGCCTTCCTTGCCTCCAAGCGGGAGGAAAAAAGGCCTGTGATGACAAACTGCATTCGCTGCGGGCGCTGCATAGCCGCCTGCCCCCTGGGGCTTATGCCCACAGAATTCGAGCGCGCCTACGACCGCAAGGACAGAGACGCCCTCAACCGCCTGAAAATAAACCTCTGCATGAACTGCGGGAGCTGCAGCTATGTCTGCCCCGCAAAGCGCCCCCTTGCCGAAAAGAACCAACTGGCAAAGGGCTTCGCCATAAGCAGATGATAAAGGAGATAATGTCTTGAAGGAATACACAGTCAGCCCATCGCCGCATATCAGAGACAGTATCACTACCTCTAAGATAATGCTGCACGTTATTATCGCTACTATCCCGGCGATGGCTGCCTCGGCTATATTTTTCAGTTGGAGAGCCCTGACTCTCATAGCTTTCTGTGCGCTCTCGGCTATGGTCTGGGAAAGGCTCTGCTGCTTTATCATGAAGCGCCCCGACAGCACCGATGACCTCTCCGCTATGGTGACAGGCATCCTGCTGGCTTTCAATCTGCCGGTAACACTGCCTATCTGGATGGCCGCCGTCGGCACCTTTGTCTCGATAGTAATAGTCAAACAGCTCTTCGGAGGCCTCGGGCAGAATTTTGCCAACCCCGCAATAGTCGGAAGGATAGTCCTTATGCTGTCCTTTACAAGCTATATGACCCATTGGGTCCTCCCCAACGGCCTCGATGCGGTCTCTACAGCGACCCCGCTGGTAACTGAGGACAGCTTCTCTTACTTCGACCTCTTCATAGGACGGTGCGGAGGCTGTATCGGTGAGACCTCAGCCCTGGCGCTGCTCATAGGCGGCGTGTATCTCTGCATCGTCAGAGTCATAAAGCCCTATGCCCCCCTCGCCTTTATAGGGACAGTTTACCTCTTCTCCGCCGCCGCAGGAAGAGACCCTATCTATCAGATACTCTCCGGAGGCCTGATGCTCGGCGCGATCTTTATGGCTACCGACTATGTCACTACCCCGGTAACAAATAAGGGAAGAGTCATCTTCGGGATAGGCTGCGGGCTTATAACCTGTGTCATCCGGTTCTGGTGCAGCCCCCCGGAGGGAGTCTCCTATTCGATACTCCTTATGAATATAGTTACACCGTATATCGATATGTTCACCCGCAAGAAAGCGGTCGGCGGGATATACCGCAGGAAAGAAAGCAGGGAGGAAAAGAATTGAAACAGTCTCTTATGCCCCCTGTCGTGCTGACACTGGTCTGCGTTATAGTCTCGGCGCTGCTGGTCTTCGCTTACCGGCATACCTATGTAGACACTACGGGGATAATGACCGAAGAGCTCTCCGCCGCCTGCGAGGAAGTCTTCGGAAAAGGCGAATATAATATCCTTCTGGATAAGTCTCAGGAGAAGAAAACTCCCCTGACCTTCGGAGTCGAAGGTGTCAAGGCTGTCATAACCGACGGCAGGAGCAAATGCTTCATCGAAATCGAGCAGGACGGTTACGCTAAGAACGGCCTGCATCTTCTCATCGGCATCGACCCTCACGGGAAGATCGCCGGGATAGAATTCCTCTCTATAGGAGAGACTCCCGGTGTCGGGACAAAAGTCCAGGATCCTAAGTTCATCTCGAAATTCATAGGCTACGGCTGCGGCACCGACGATGCCTCCATAGACGGCGTTACCGCCGCCACCTTCTCCTCAAAAGGCATGAAGGCAGCCTGCCGCAAGGCGGTAGAGCTTTTTGAAAAGAATAAGGAGGCGATATTCGGTGAATGAAGAAAAAAAGACCCCTCTGACAGCCGAATTCACCAAGGGCCTCCTTAAAGAGAACCCCGTCCTGGTGATGCTGCTTGGAATGTGCCCGACCCTCGCCGTTACAACGATGGCCTCAAATGCTATCGGCATGGGCCTGGCGACGACCTTCGTCCTAGTCTGCTCAAACCTCGTTATCTCGCTCCTGAAAGGCGTCATTCCCAAGGCGGTAAGGCTGCCCTGCTTTATAGTCATCATCGCAGGCTTCGTTACCCTTATCTCCTTCGTTATGCAGAAATATCTCCCCCTGCTATACCGCTCGCTGGGAGTGTTCCTGACACTGATAACCGTAAACTGCATAATCCTCGGCCGCGCAGAGGCCTTCGCCTCCAAGAACAAGCCTCTTGCCTCAGTGCTGGACGGCCTCGGGATGGGGCTGGGCTTCACCCTCGCCCTCTTCGCTATGGGCAGCGTCCGCGAGATCTTAGGCTCCGGAAGCTGGTTCGGGATCAAGCTCCCCTATCTTAAAAACGACCCGATGCTGATCTTTATCATGCCCGCAGGCGGTTTCTTCGTCCTGGGGTGCATAATCGCTCTGGTCGGCAAGCTCTCGAAGAAAAAGCCTCCCAAGGAGATAAGCTGCGAGAACTGCCCCTCAGCCTCGATCTGCGGCAGGAGCAAAAAAGATACTGCCGATAAAGCCGGAGAAAGCGAGGCGGCAGAATGAAAGAACTGATAATCATCGTCCTGACTGCCGTGTTCGTCAATAATGTCGTTCTCTCGCAGTTTATGGGGATATGCGCCTTTCTCGGAGTTTCAAAGCAGCTAAAAAGCTCCCTCGGTATGGGCGGCGCCGTCATTTTCGTAATGGTCTGCGCAACAGCCTGCACCTACCCCGTCTATCTGCTGCTGGAAAGATTTGAGATCACCTATCTCCGGACAGTCGCTTTTATCCTGGTCATTGCGATGTTCGTACAGCTCATAGAGATAGTCATGAAAAAGACTATGCCGGGGCTATATAAGGCGCTGGGAGTCTACCTCCCGCTGATAACCACCAACTGCGCTGTACTGGGTGTCACAGTCTCCAACATAGACGAGGGCTATACCCTTGTGCAGTCTCTCTTCAATGCCCTGGGAACAGGCCTTGCCTTTACCCTCGCGCTGGTGCTCTTCTCGGGAGTCCGCGCAAGGATAGCGGATTCAAATATCCCCGAGACCTTCAAGGGCGTCCCTGCGACACTGATCGCAGCCTCTATAGTCTCGCTGAGCTTTATGGGCTTTTCCGGGATGTTCAGTTGATAAGTAGTATTGACCGTAAGGAGTTCAGACCATATCATGGATTATATCATACCCATAGGCCTCTTTGCCCTTCTGGGGCTGGTCTCGGGAGTTCTGCTGACAGTCGTTTCAAAGGCCTTCGCAGTAAAGACCGACGAGCGGCTCGAAAAAGTCGCGGAAGCGCTACCGCAGGTCAACTGCGGAGCCTGCGGATATTCGGGCTGCGCAGATTATGCCGGGGCTGTAATAAAAGGAGCCCCCTGCAACCTCTGCAAACCCGGAGGCGCCGCAGTTGCTGCTAAGGTCGCCGCCATAATGGGCGTAACAGATAAGGGCGCACAGTCCCTCAAAGCCTTCGTGCGATGCAGCGGAAGCTGCGATAAGGCCGGGCATAAATATGCCTTCGGCGGGATAAATTCCTGCAGCGCCTGCAATAAGTATTATAACGGCTCAAAGCTCTGTACCAGCGGCTGCCTCGGCTACGGCGACTGCACAAAGGTCTGCCCCCAGGGAGCTATAAGCATCAGAGACAGGATCGCCGTTATCGACAGAAGGCTCTGCATAGGCTGCGGGCTCTGTGTCAACGAATGCCCCAATGCGCTCATCTCCCTGCGGCCGGAAAGCCAGCGATATGAAGTCGCCTGCTCCTCCGCTGCCCCCGGAAAGGTGACACGCAAGCTCTGCTCGTCAGGGTGCATCGCCTGCGGGATGTGCGTAAGGAACTGCCCGCAGAAAGCGATCTCCATCAAAGATAACCACGCGCTCATCGACAGCGCTCTTTGCATAGGGTGCGGTGTATGCAAGGAGAAATGTCCTGTGGGCGCTATCATAGACACTCAAATGCCAGGAGGAAATCAAAATGAATGAAAAAGCAAGAAAGAAGTGTATAGAAGCAATGTTCGAGCTCTACCCCAGAGGCAGAAAGCTCATCTATGAATCCTTCGATAAAATGGACGACAGCCTGACCCGTACCCAGCAGATCATACTGCTTGCACTCTCTGTCCAGGATAACCTCTCTATGTCTCAGCTCGCAGACAGGATCTGCACCAGCAACGAGCAGGCTACACGAGCAGTCGCACAGCTCGTGGATAAGGGATATGTCATCAGGATGCAGAACAAACAGAACAGGCGCGTCGTGAATATCAGCCTTACCGAAAAGGCCAGAAATCATGTTGAGGAAGCCAAGCAGGTAGTCCTCTCCGATACCCTCAGCACTGCCAAGGGCCTGACCGACGAGGAGCTCAAGACTCTCAATACCAGCCTCTCGAATGTAATAACCATCTTCAACAAGCTCCAGAAATAAATATCCGTATATTACAACTGTTTCCGGGCTCCGCTCACCGCAAATGATCCCGCGGGGGACCCTCTGGTGAGTCTTATGCACTGGAAAGTTTAACTTTTGGCAAAGATTGTAAATTTTCAGAAAGAAAAGAACAGAGGAAAAGGAAATGCTACATAAGATCTGGGAAGAAAAAACAAAAGCTGTGTTCGTAGTTCTGCTGGCTGTCGGGATGCTCCTCTTTATAAGCATCGCGGTCTGCGGAGACTATTATTCCGAAATGGAGCTGCGCTCCGAAAGGATCATGACCGTCGTCGGCTGTGTATTAAGCATCATCGGCGAGCTCGGAGTCTGTGTTCTGGGGTTCTTTGCTTATAAAAAGCTGGAAAAGCCCGTCAAATTCAACCCGATACTCTTCGCTCTGGCGGCAGCGCTCTGGTCGTATTCTCTCTCGGAGCTCTGCATGGGAGCGTTTTTTATCAAGTTCTATCCGCTCTATAATATCATGGGCTTTGCGATCTACGCTGCGGTGTTCCTCATAGGCGCGGCAGCCTTCAAGCGGCCCAAGATATGGTTCTGTGTCTGGGAAGTGCTCTTCGCGGTGTATTCCATCGCCCAGTATTACCTTACCAAGTTCCGCGGAGCGCCGATCAAATTCACCGATTTCGCCAATCTCCGCAGCGCGGCTGAAGTCAAGAGCGAGTATAAGCTGACCGCCTCCTTTACCGTCATCTGCGCACTTCTGGAGATCGCAGTCGTGCTGTTTGTGACGATCAGAGCCGAGCTCCGCTCGGAGAACGCAAAGCCGAGACTCATCACCCTGGGCGCTGTCGCTGTCCTTTCGGCAGCATTTGTGCTGATCTCCAAGCCCAGCTATGACTACGGGGTGAATAACCGTATCATCAAGCTGAATTTCTCCGGCGACGAAGATTGGGATACCTCCCGCCGGGTCGGAAGTATGCTGATGTTCTATTACGACGGAGTGTATAACCATGTTCAGATGCCCGATGATTATACCACCGAAAAGGGCGCCGGGCTCACGGAAAAGTATCCCGAAGAGCAGCCCTCCGGAAAGACTCCCGTTATCATCGCTGTCCTCAATGAGAGCTTCTCGGATTTCAGCCATATCTCCGGCTTCAACACCAATAAGGACTATATGCCTGTTATCCACTCCCTCTCGGAGAATACCGTCAAGGGAATGGTCACTGTCTCGCCCTACGGCGGATATACCTGCAATTCCGAGTATGAGTTCCTGACAGGCAACACAATGCACTTCCTGCCGCTGGGCTCGGCTGTTTATACAAATTACCTTGAATCAGATCAGGATTCCATCGTCCGGGCGCTGAACAAGCAGGGCTTCGAGACCGTCGCCTTTACCCCCTGCGGCCCCGCCCTCTGGGACATCGGCCTCGCTTATGAATATCTGGGCTTTAAGACCAAATATTTCGGCGGGGAACTGGGGATAACTTCAAACGAGCTCTGCAACGGGCAGCTCCCCGACCATGTCCTCTTTGAAAGAGTCTGCGAGCTGGCCGATAACAGAGACAGATCCAAAGGCATATTCTTCTGGGTCACAACTATGCAAAACCATGCGCCCTATAACTACGAGGTCGAAGGCGGAGTCGAGCTTACGGATATCGAGGACGAGAAAGCAGAGCGCTATCTCAACTGCGTATACCAGAGCGACAAGGCCCTCGGCGAGATGATCGAGCATTTCAAGGATTACGACGAGGATGTCATCATCGTTATGTTCGGAGACCATTACCCCCATATCCCCTCCTTCTCGGAGAAGCTCTACGGCGGCTCCCTCTCCGGGCTCAATGCCGAGGAGTATTCCAGGATCCACCAGACACCATTCGTTATCTGGAGCAACCGGGATATCGGCTCAAAGGAGCTTACCGACATCAGCCTCAACTATCTGGGCGCGGAAATGTTCAAGGCCGCAGGCCTGCCGCTGACCCCGATACAGCAGGAGCTGGAGCATATCAGAGAAAAGCTGCCCATAGTGTCCGGCTTCGGATGCAGGACAGACGACGGCGTATGGCACGCTGTCGGCGACGACCTCGGAGAAGATTATGACAGCGCTCTCGAGGAATACAGGACAATGCAGTATTACAGGATGTTCGACGATAAGCGGAGAATACCCTGACCATCTGAAAGGAGAGATCTTATGACACTCAGAGAATCGGGCGAAGATTACCTTGAAACTATACTTATCCTGCACGAAAAAACAGGCTTTGTCCGCTCTATCGACATCGCCAATGAGCTTGGATATTCCAAGCCCAGCATCAGCCGCGCTATGGGGATACTCAAAGAGCACGGCTTCATAACCGTTGAGCAAAGCGGACAGATACTTCTTACCAAAGAGGGTAAAAAACGCGCCGGCGAGGTCTATGCCAGGCATCTGCTGCTGACAAAATTCCTCTCGAAGGTCCTGGGAGTCTCCGCTGAGAATGCAGAGAACGATGCCTGCCATATCGAGCACGTCATCAGCCAGGAGACCTTTGAAAAGCTGACAGACTTTGTCGAGAGCTACGGCAAGTAAAAACCGAAGGAACAAACGAAAAGCCGTATATCCTCCCGCCTCGGGGCAGGGATATACGGCTTTTTTATACCTTTGCGCAGATGCAGAGGCCTATGTTTTCAATTATTCTGCAGGGGATACCTTTTTAACGGTATAGCCTTCCTTCTCCAGCAGCTTGAGGATGCCCTTTTCGGTAAAGAAATGCGAAGAGCCGACAGATACTACGATGTTTTTCTTTCCGCTCTTCATCAGCTTGATTATGCCGTCCTTCATTCCGATATTGCGATCGAAGAGCATTACCTTATTGTAGCTCTCCAGCAGCGACACTTCCTCTTCTGTCATCGGGGAACCCATCTTCTCGGCTTTCTGCTTGATCTTTTCAATATCGGCGCCGTCCTCAAAGTAGGCGCTGTCGCCCCTGCACCAGGCCTCAAAGGTACTTTCCATCTCTTTGATGACCTGATCCTTGGTCTGGACGGTATAGCCGGAGATCAGAGCCTCCATTACCTTGTCGGGGATCCCTGTGAACATATTGAGCTGATCCTCTGCCGATTCCAGCTCGTATATCTCCTTGCCGGCCTCCTGGGCTCTGGCTGTAAGGAGGTTATCGACACCGTAATCGCTGCTGAGCCCCAGCTCTGTTACGACCAGATTTTCCAGCAGAGATACCCAGACCCAAGGGCGTGATGTCTTGAAAAGCGAAAGGTTCGTGCCGAATTCATTGGCAAATTCCGTTGCTTTTTTGCAGACCTCCGGGTCGATATGGTTTTCGATGTTATCACCGTCTTCGTAATACATGAGCTTGATCTGCTTGAGCTGCAAAGCGTAATTTGTCAGCGTATTGGATACATTGCACTCAACGGCCAGCAGATCTGCCTCGTCCAGAGCATCTGTTATTACTGCCGGCAGCGGCACACAATCCTCTTTGAGCGTGTGCATCGCCGGGACGAGTGTGACCTTGACTCCGTCCTCAGTAGTGATCTCATAGACCAGAGGGGTCAGCTTGGAAGCCTCCTCTGGGGCATCGGGTGCGGAAGAAGTTGTTTCCGGGGATGCGGTCTCCTCTCCGGAGGGGGCTGTCGTTTCGGGAGCATCGGTCGTCTCTGAGGGCTTTTCCGTAACGCTCCCGGGTTCGGAGGAGGATGTCGCAGCCGGGGGAACAGTCCCTGTGGCCGCAGCAGAGCTTTCCTCTCCGGCGCAGCCTGTTATCGCCGCAAGACACATCGACAGGCAGATCGCCGCCGAAATGATCCGTTTCTTCATAGTGTTCTCCTTTCGATTGCAGGGGTAGTTTCTCTTTAATCAAGGCAAGTAAAAAGCCTCTGACCCGCAGAGGCTCGATATGCTTAATCCTCGTTTGTTGCCGCTTCAACGTACCTGACGATGTCACCGACTGTCTTGATCTCATTGAGCTCCTCTTCGGAGATCTCGATATCGTATTCGTCGCCGACTGCCATTGCAACTTCCATTACGTCAAGAGAATCGGCGTTAAGGTCGTCCTGTATTGACGAATCGAGTCTGATATCCTCGGCATCAATGTCAAGCTGCTCAGCGATGATCTGGCAGATCCTATCAAAAATCATGCGAAACCCCTCCTGATATCTTTATTTCAGCTTGCAAAGCGGCATTCGACCGCTTCGGGCTGTACCATAATGATATTATAGCGAATGATATATAATTCGTCAAGCCTTTTTGCAAAAAAATTTCAGTTTCCGTTTTTTTGTATGAAGAATAAGCGCCCCCCGGCTGACATTGTGTGTTTTTATAACAGTTTTTCGGGCTTTTTTTGCTGCTTTTATCTTTACAAGAAGGCCGCTGTATGCTATAATAATATAAAGCTCACGATCCGGGCTATTATTGCAGTCGGGATTTCTGCATCCGGGTCGGGAGGATCAAAGCAAAGGGGAGCATTTTATGAAAAGGCAGGATTATCTTAGCTGGGACGAATACTTTATGGGCATCGCCCTGCTCTCCGCGGGCAGGAGCAAGGATAACAACACTCAGGTCGGGGCCTGCATAGTCTCCGAGGAGAACAAGATCCTCTCTGTCGGCTATAACGGTATGCCTACCGGCTGCAGCGACGACGATATGCCCTGGGAGAGGGAAGGAGCTTTTCTCGAAACGAAATACCCCTTTGTCTGCCACGCAGAGCTCAATGCAATACTGAACCGCTCAACAGGCAGCCTCAAAAACGCCAGGATCTATGTCTCTCTATTCCCCTGCAACGAATGTGCCAAGGCGATAATCCAGACAGGGATAAAGGAAGTTGTTTACTGGGAGGACAAATACGCCGATTCCGACGGAGTCAAGGCTTCAAAGCTCATGTTCGGCATGGCGGGAGTCACCATAAGGCAGTATGAGCCCACAGGCAGAGAGTTTATCCTGAAGGTCTGAGCTCCGGACGGATATGCGCCACCCGGGGATGCCTCCTGCTGCAGCAAAGCGGCGGGAGCAAAGCAATTCACATCAGTTATTTGAAAACCATCACTATTTAAAAGGAGGATGAACATGAAACTAAGAACAAGGATCGCAAGCATGGCTGTCAGCGCCGCTATGCTTATCAGCACTGCATCATTTGCAGTATCAGCCCAGAGCGAAGCTGATACCGGAAAGAAAAGCGGGTTTATACAGGGTACTTTTTCCTTCCCGCCGGCATTTTCTTCAGAAGATATCACCGACATCTTCTTCTATAACGACAGCTATTTCCTGACATCCCCCGAAGATGCCGATCCGCACCGTACTTCCCTCTCTATGGCGCTTTCGCTGGCAGTCATGGAAAAATCGAGCTCGACCGGGATAAAGAATTTTTATGACCAGATCGGGTTTCAGGATATGGTCGCTGAGGATATGAGCTCAGAACCGACTTCCGATTCCATCGGAACTGCTATCGCCCATAAGGATATAGGCGGGACAGAGCTCGTCGCTGTCGCAGTACGAGGCGCAAAATACGATGCAGAATGGGCCTCGAACCTTACCGTCGGCGCCTCGGGAGATATCGCAGGCTTCGCAGCCTCCGCAGCAAAGGTCGCCGCCAGGATACAGTCCTATATCTCTCAGAACAGCCTCTCCAATGTAAAGATCTGGATAGCAGGCTATTCCAGAGGAGGAGCTGTGTCCGATCTCCTCGGTGCAAACATAATCAAAAACGCCGCCGCATTCTCTACCAAGCCCGAGGATGTCTATGTTTATACCTTTGAATCCCCCGCTGCCTCCGCAACACAGGAGACTTTCAGGAATATCCATAATATCCGCAATGTCAATGATATCATCGCTATGGTATATCCAGAAGCCTGGGGCATCTATCACTGCGGCGTCTGCGAAGAGATCGGCGAGGCGCAGACGATACAGACCAAGTATTTCAAACTGGATCCCTCAGTAGGTTTCCTCGGAGATATCGGTGAGACAACGGTACCGGAATTCAACAAGAGCCTTCTCGAAACGCTTGTAAAGGACCTTCCGAGAGAAAAGTTCACCGGAGCTTTCGGGCAGGTAATAGCTTCGCTGCTACAGAATATCTTTACCTTCGGCACATCCGATTTTGTCGAGGCCGGAAAATTCCTGAAAGATGAGCTCATTGGCGACCAGAGCATTATGAACGCCATTCTGGGCAATCCCGATCTTACAATGATCCTGCAGGACGATATCTTAGGCGGCATCCTCTTCCACAACTCTGACAAAATGTATCAGAAGCTGACAGATGATCTGCTCAACGTAATCAACAAGACTGTAAGCAATGCTGCATTGGCCGGCAGGCCTATCCCCAAGCTGTTTTCCGATCAGGAAAAGATGGCCGAGCTGACCGATATGATATATCCCCTCCTCAGGACTCTCGGCCCCGTTATCGTAAGAGACTGGTACTACAACACTTCCTTCCCCTCCAACTATGATGACCCGAACTACGACCCAAATATGCTCTACTCTGACGGAGCCCCCGGAACTCAGGGCCTGCAGCCGGATACCCCTTATAATTTCTTCTATCTCACGACCGCCATTACACAGTTCAAGACCATCGTCGCCGCACACTACCCCGAGAACAACTGGGAGCTCGTAAAAGCTATGGACAGCTACTATACCGACGGCGTTCCCAAGGAAGAGGAACCGACCGACCCTCAGACCGACCCTCAGACCGACCCTCAGACCGATCCTCAGACCGATCCTCAGCAGGATCCTGAGTCTCAGCCCGAATCCCAGCCTGACCCCCAGCCGCAGCCGGACAATGTCCCCAAGACCGGAGCTGCAACAGCAGCAGCCGCAGCCGCAGTCATAGTTGCTGCCGGCCTTGCAGTAGCCGTAAGAAAGCACGAAAGATAAAAACGGTCTGCTGCAAGCAGAAAGATACAACAAAAACCGTATATCCTTCCCGCCCGCAGCGGGAGGATATACGGTTTTTCAGTTGTGTTATCGGCTGTCAATCCTTCTTGCCGGCAAGGATACCGTAGCATTCCGGGCGCCTGTCGCGGAACACTCCCCATTCCAGCCGGGCTTTGTCGCAGGCGGAAAGGTCGATCTCCGAGAGCAGCACCTCGTCGCCCTCTCTTCCCGCCGAAGCTGCCAGCTCCCCGACTCCGTCGGTTATAAAGGAGGAACCGTAGAATCTCAGCGCCGAGCTCTGCCCGCCGTTCTCTTCGCAGGGCTCAACTGTTTCCAGCCCGTAGCGGTTTGCCGCGATGACAGGGATAAGGTTTGCCGCAGAATGTCCCTGCATGGTGCGCCTCCAGTGAGGCATACTGTCTGTCTCAAGGATAGGCTCCGAACCGATGGCAGTAGGATAAAGGATGAGCTGCGCCCCCATTACAGCCATAGCTCTTGCAGCCTCCGGAAACCACTGATCCCAGCAGATGCCGACACCGATCCGCCCGAATCTTGTCTCCCAGACTCTGAAGCCTGTGTTGCCGGGGGTAAAATAAAACTTCTCCTGATAGTAATGGTCGTCCGGTATATGGGTCTTGCGGTATACTCCCAGCAGTGAGCCGTCGGCATCCAGCACAGCAACAGAATTGTAAAGCACATAGCCGTCTCTCTCGTAAAAGCTGACAGGCAGCACCACGCCCAGCTCTGCCGCCGTCCTGGAAAAATGACGGACAGCGTCGTTCTCCGAGACAGGCTTGGCATGATCGTAATAGTCATACCGTCTTTCCTGACAGAAATACTGTCTCTCGAAAAGCTCCGGCAGCAGGATGACATTTGCGCCCCCCGCCGCTGCCTCGCGCACCAGCTTATCGGCATGGGCTATATTTTCATTAACATTTTTAGTGCAGTCCATCTGGACTGCGGCTGCGGTGATCTTCATTTTTATATCTCCTTCGCGGAAATTTATTCTGCCCAGAAGAGCCTGTCCTCATTCCGGGGAGCTGCCGGCGGGATCTCTCCCTCGGCATATCCCACAGCGCAGTGGCCTATGCCCTCCCATTCGCCCTGAATGCCCAGATCGGTCAGGAGCTGCTTCCATTCCTCCTGCTCGAACTCCTCTTTGGCGCGGTGTATCCAGATACTGCCGAGGCCGAGAGAATGAGCGGCAAGCATAAGGTTCCCCATTACGAGGCTGCCGTCGTAGACCCTGTTAGGCCAATCCTTTTCTGCAAGAACGATAAGTATGGCGGGAGCACCGTAGAAGGGGTCGAAATCCTCTCCCCAGCCGCCGATCCTGCAATTGGCTTTCGAGAGCCTGTCCCTCAGCTCCTTGTCGGTAACAGCGACTATTATCGCCTTTTGCTGACCTCTTGCGCTGGCGGCATATAGCCCGGCCTCAGCGATCTGAGCCAGATCCTCTTTAGAGGGCATATCGCTTTTGAACCTGCGTATGCTCCTGCGCTCTTTCATAGCCCTGATGATATCGTTCATTATGCTCTTCCTCCTTATCCTTCTGCGATATGCGGTGTTGCCTAAATTTCCCGTATTCTGGCGGCTGTCTCAGCTGATATTCCTGGCCTTGCCGACAGATATGCAGTTATCCAGCACTGCTCTCAGGTCGGTGCCGGGTTCGGCCTCCCATTTTCTTTCCCCGACAACAGTATAGACCGTCCTGCCGTCATCGGAGACAGCCTCATTGTAATGATCCTTGTAGAACACCCCGTCAGAGACTCTGCATCCCCGCTTGATCCCCATGAACTCCGAAAGGGGGCAGCCGGGGAAGTTGACATTGTGTATCTCATTCCTGCCGACAGGCTCGTCGATGAGCTCAGCGACGAGCTCATCCAGATAGCGGTCGGTGACTTCATGGCAGCCAGTGGAATGTTCGGAGAATGCGATGGTATGTATCCCCTGAAAGGCCGCCTCGAAGGCCGCTCCGACCGTCGCGGAATACTGGAGGTCTGTGGCGACATTATAGCCGAAGTTCACCCCCGAAAAGACCACATCCGGCCTGCCGGGGACGATATTCAGCACCCCGATGCGGACACAGTCGGCAGGGGTGCCGGTGCAGGCATAAGCGTGAACGCCCTCAACGGGGAAGCTGACCTCCCAGGCCTCAAAGCTGCCGTGGAGGGAGATGCTGTGCGACATGGCGCTTCGCTGGCTGTCGGGGGCGACTATCCAGACCTCGCCGTATTCAGCAGCTACCCTCGCCAGCCTTATCAATCCGTCAGCCGCTATGCCGTCATCATTCGTGATAAGTATCTTTCTCATTGCCTATTCCTTTCTTTTGAGGACGCTCCGTATCTCTGTCTTGCGGTCATATCCGTTATTTCGGTATCTGCTGGGTTATGCAGTGAATATTCCCGCCGCCGATGATTATCTCTCTTGCATCTATCGGAACTATCCGCCTTTCGGGGCAGAGGGCTTCCATTATGCGGACAGCTCTCTCATCGCTCTCCTTGTTCTCCCCGCCGAACTGCGGCAGCAGCACTGCGCCGTTGGTGAAGCAGAAGTTCACATAGGAGGCTGCCAGCCTCTCACCGACCTCCCGCTCGTCTTCGCCCTCCTCGAAGGTATAGCCTGCAAGGTCGTGCCCGGTTATCCTGACGGGGGCATCCGGTATGGGCAGCTTATGGACTTTTATCATTCTGCCTTTTGCGTCTCTGACGCTTTCAAGATAGTCGAGGCTTGCTTTTGAAAGGGCAAACTGCGGATCATTCTCATCGTCTGTCCAGGCCAGGACTACTTCTGCGGGACGTATGAAAGCGCAGGCGTTATCAACGTGCTCGTCGGTCTCATCGTTATATATCCCTCTCGGCAGCCAGAGGACTTTTTCTCCGCCCAGATATTTGCAGAGCTCCTGCTCTATCTGTTCTTTTGAAAGCTGAGGATTTCGGCCGGGGCTCAGAAGGCAGCTTTCGGTCACCATGATCGTCCCCTGGCCGTCGGAATGTATGGAGCCGCCCTCAAGGACAAAATGCTGCGCATCATAGAAGTCATAGCCTGCAAGCTCACAGAAGCGGGAGGCCAGGGCATTGTCTTTCTCCCAATGGGCATAAAGCCCGTTATATTCCCCGCCCCAGGCGTTGAACTGCCAGTCTATCCCCCGGACGGCGCTGCCGTCCGAAACGAATGTCGGGGCGACGTCTCTCGCCCAGGAATCGTCCGAGGGGATGTTTAATATCTCGATATTTGCACAGCCGTCGAGCATTTCACGGGCCTTGGCTTCGGTGTTGTCGCTGACGATGACAAATGCAGTTTCGTCCTTTGCTATCTCGCGGATAATATCCGCGAAAACTCTCTGCGCCGGCTCTGCACCGTAGCCCCAGGAGCCCGGACGCTCGGGGAAGATCATTACTGTCCCTCTGTGCGGAGAGAACTCCGCAGGCATATAAAACCCGTCAGCCGACGGAGTTGAGTTTAGTTTCATATAATATCACCCAAGGTCATTAAGTCTGTATCTCACCCAATCGAAAAGCAATCCCGAAAGGGCTGCAAGGTCAGCTTCCCCGCCGCCTTTAAGCCGGATAAACTCCGAAATGACCGGCTTATCCGAGGGAGCTGCTCTTTCAAGGAGCTCCTTCTGAGTCCTTACAAATTCTCCCGTTTCCCTGTAAACTATCGCCTGAACGACAAAGGAGGCCGACTTGTAAAGGTTTTTAAGCGTCCTTTCCTTTTTTCCGTAGAGCGAGTTGTGTACGCAGATATGATAGATACTGCAAAGCCCTGCCTTTATCGCCCTGACAACGTCCTCGTCAGTGATCCCGGGGATCAGACCGCCAAGGTCGCCGCGAAGCGGAATGGTATCGTGGAAGAGCTGGAAAAGGTCGGGAACGTCCCAGTTCGCAAGGTCTTCCTTACAGGAAAGGAACCCGCAGCAAAGCTCACGGTCAGCCAGCGTGTCCAGCATATCAGAGTACCGCTGAACATCTGAATAATCGAGTTTGTCAAGTATGACGACCATATCTATATCGCTTTTGTCTGTCGCTTCTCCTCGGCTGTAACTGCCCTGCAAGCCGATGAACAGAACTCTGTTTTGGAAGGTTTTTTCAAGTGCAGCGCAGAAGTCCGCCGTCCATTGTTCTATATTGACCATATCAGTCTCCCGGTCTGCGGACCGTCAGGACAGCCTTTGTTTGAAGTCCTCATAGCCGAAACGCTTGATGACCTCATAGCTGCCGTCCTCGCGGAGTATGCCGATATCCGGCAGAGGCATACCGTTGAAAGTGTTGTTCTTGACGAATGAATATATCGCCATATCCTCAAAGCAGAGGCGGTCACCGATCTCCAGCGGCGCATCAAAGCTGTAATCTCCGATGACATCTCCCGCAAGACAGGTGCGGGAGGAAAGGCGGTAGGTGTGCGCCTTCCCGCCGGCTTCTCCCGAGAGATACAGCGGCGGGCGATAGGGCATTTCAAGCACATCCGGCATATGACAGGCCGCCGATGCGTCAAGTATCGCTATGTCAATGCTGTTGTGTACGATGTCCATTACTTCCGTAACCAGCCACCCGGCACGCAGAGCAACTGCCTCGCCTGGCTCGAGATAGACCTGAACTCCGTATTTTTCCCTGAAGCCCTTTATCAGCCGTATAAGACGTTCACGGTCGTAATCCGGGCGGGTGATGTGGTGCCCTCCCCCGAAGTTTACCCATTCAAGGCCTTTCAGATACTTTCCGAATCTCTCCTCAAAGGCCGCCAGCGTCTGCTCCAGCGCATCGGAATCCTGCTCGCAGAGAGTATGGAAATGCAGGCCGTCGATGTATTCAAGTACGCTCTCGTCAAAGTCGCAGAGCCGCACTCCCAGCCGCGAGCCGGCAGCGCAGGGGTCGTATATTGCCGTCTCCTGTGTCGAGCACTCGGGATTGACCCGCAGGCCTATGCTTCTGCCGCCGCATCTGCCCCTGAACTTTTTTAGCTGGGGGACAGAATTGAAAACGATATGGTCGGAGACAGCGACGATCTCTTCAAACTCCGAGTCTTTGTAAGCGGGGCAGAAAACGTGTACCTCCCCGGGAAATTCCTCTCTTCCCAGCTTTGCCTCGTAAAGCCCGCTGGCAGTAGTCCCGCAGAGATAGCGCGACAGCATGGGATACACCGCAAAAGCAGAAAAAGCCTTCTGCGCCAGCAGTATCCTGCACCCTGCTCTCTCCATAATGTCGCTGAGTATCTCAGCATTACGGCGAAGCCCCGCCTCGTCGAGGACATAGGCGGGGGTCGTTATATTTCTGAAGATCGGATCAGCCGTTTTTATCATATCACTCCACCGTTACAGGGTTTTCATCGACTACCCAGGGCAGGCCGTACTTGTTCAGCATATCCATATAGGGATCCGGGTCGAATTCTTCGACATTGAATACGCCCTTCTTATCCCAGGTGCCGGAGGCGACCATTGCTGTGCCGATCATAGCGGGAACGCCTGTCGTGTAGGAAACTGCCTGAGCGCCGGTCTCCTTGTAACACTCCTGATGGTCGCAGACATTGTAGATATAGACAGTCTTTTCCTTGCCGTCCTTGATGCCCTTGAAGATGCAGCCGATGTTGGTCTTGCCGACAGTGCGCGGGCCGAGAGATGCCGGGTCGGGCAGCAGAGCTTTCAGGAACTTGATAGGCACTATCTCATGCCCTTCAAACATAACAGGAGTAGTCCCCAGCATACCGACATTTTCAAGACACTTCATGTGTGTCAGATAGCTCTGGCCGAAGGTCATGAAGAAGCGGATGCGCTTGATCCCGGGTATGTTCTTGGCAAGGCTCTCGATCTCCTCGTGGTGCAGGAGATACATATCTTTCATGCCGACGCCCTTAAAATTGTATTCTCTCTTGATCTCCATAGGCTTTGTTTCTACCCAGTGTCCGTTCTCCCAGTAAGAGCCGTTGGCAGAGACCTCGCGGAGATTGATCTCGGGGTTGAAGTTGGTAGCGAAGGGGTAGCCGTGGTCGCCGCCGTTGCAGTCGAGTATGTCGATATAATGGATCTCGTCGAAATAATGCTTCAGAGCGTAGGCGGAATATACCTGAGTAACTCCCGGATCGAAGCCTGTTCCCAGCAGAGCGGTGAGGCCGGCCTTTTTGAACTTCTCATCGTATGCCCACTGCCAGCTATAATCAAAATATGCAGTGAAGCCCTTTTCCTTGCAGCGCTTCTCGTAGATCGCTCTCCACTCAGGGTCGTCGGTATCCTCGGCCTCATAGTTGGCGGTGTCGATATAGTTGGCTCCGCATTCCAGGCAGGCATCCATGATGACCAGATCCTGATAAGGCAGCGCAACGTTCAGAACGGTATGGGGCTTGTATTCCTTCATAAGCGCAACGAGAGAATCAAAGCTGTCGGCATCCACCTTTGCGGTAGTGAGCTTTGCCTTGGTCCTGCTCCTGAGCTTTTCCGCCAGAGCCTCGCATTTTGAGACAGTCCTGCTGGCGATCATGATCTCCGTAAAGAGCGGATTCTCACAGCACTTGTAAATTGCGACAGTTGCAACTCCGCCGCAGCCGATGACGAGTAATTTCATAGTCGATCTCTCCTTTTCAGAAATTGTATATACAGTACCCCGCCGAAGCCGTGTTACGCTTGCGACATTTTATCAGCCGGGTGTTTTTTTATCAGTGAATAAAGCGATCGCGGCGTATGCTTCAGGTCGGCGTTATATTCCGTCAGCTCCAGCCCTTCCGAATCTGCCAAAGCGCTTTCGATCATCTTTTTGGTAAGCTCCGGCACATCGTCTCTTGTCAGCGCCTCCCGGGCATCGAGCCACAGGACCTCGCTGTTTTCATCGTTGTCCGGTCTGGCTTCTCCCGAAACATATTCTGCGAAAAAAAACGATATACCAATCGTGCATATTGAATCTGATCCCGATGATGCTTTTTGGTTTCACGGTCACAGCCGTTTCTTCCATAAATTCACGGATCAGAGCATCCTGCGGCGATTCCCCGATATTTACATAGCCGCCCGGGATTATGAGCTTTCCCTTGCCGCCTCCGTAGGTGTGTCTGGCAAGCAGCACTTTTCCCTCTCTGATCACTACACCGGCAACGCTTTGCCCCCAGTTCGTATTATCGCTCATTGCTGCACCTCACTTTGCTGAGCTCCTGCCCTCCTCTTCCTCTAACAGGTCTTCAACATATTTAGGCAGCATAAATGCTCCCGTATGAAGATTGGTAGTATAGTACCAGGTCTTGATATGCCTGTTCTTCCAGCGCCCGGCATCAAGATCTTTAAGAGGATGATATTTCTTGCTGGCAAATCCGAAGAGCCAGTAGCCCGAGGGGCAGGTAGGTATATGCGCCTGATATACTCGGCTTATGGGGAAGGAGCGGAAGGCCTTGCGGTGCATAGCGCGGCAGGTCTCCTCATCCTCGTCGAAGAAAGGCGAGCCGTGCTGATAGACCATTATGCCGTCATCGTGCAGAGCCTTGAAGCAGGAGCCGTAGAATTCCTTGGTAAAAAGCCCTGCGGTATGCCCCAGGGGGTCGGTTGAATCATTGATGATAAGATCGTATTCGTCCTGCTTGCCCCGAAGGAAACGCAGGCCGTCGCGGTAATGGAGCTTGACTCTCGGATCGTCCAGGCCCCGGGCGTTATCCGGGAAGAACTCCCGGCAGACATTTACGAACATCTCGTCCGGCTCGACAACATCTATGGCCTCGATCTCGTCATAATAAGAGAGCTCTCTGGCAACGCCGCCGTCGCCGCCTCCGATGACCAGCACTTTCCTTACATTCGGATGTACGGCCATAGGGACATGAACGATCATCTCGTCGTATGTGAACTCATCCTTCTCGGAAAAAATAACAGAGCCGTCAGAGGTCAAAAACCTCCCGAACTCCTCCGAGTCAAAGACATCTATCCGCTGAAAATCGCTTTGCCCCGAAAAGAGCTGCTTCTCGACGCGGATAGACATTTTTACATTGTGCGTATGCATTTCGGAAAACCAGAAATCCAAACCGGCACCCCCTTGACAGATCTATCCCCGACAAATGCCGGGAGACGACAGAGCCCCGCCGCTTTCACGGCGGGGATATTTTAGGCAACACCGCACGACCCGCGGCTAACGCCTCTGCACATCATCTGCTTGCCAGCTTTCCGTCATATTACCCAAATTCTCCTTGAC
>CAMNNQ010000171.1 GCA_946545645.1 uncultured Clostridia bacterium
CGAATTTAGGCAATCTGACGAAAATCTGTGCCTCAACGCCAGTTGAGGTTGCGCATACTGATGCACAGGGGTCGTGCGGTGTTGCCATAATGAAAAAACAGAGGAGAAAAGAAATGAGAAACAGAGAACGTTTTGCGCTGCTGCTTCCTGTCAGGTGTATCTTGTTTCTGCTGATATTTGTGGCGGGAGCGACGATAGTCGGGAAGAAGGTCGGTGATATAAGCAATTGGTGGTCTGTGATCGCCAGCATCGTCAATATACTGCTGGTCGCAGCTCTTGTCCTGCTGGCAAGGAGATCAGGCGGAAGCTATCGCGAGCTGATACGTTATGAGAAAGGCCGGACAACCAAAAAGCAGATAGTGAAAATGGTGATCCTGGTACTTGTCGGCGGAATGTCCGGGATGTTTCTTGCGGGCTTCATCTGCTACGGAGTCATTCCTTATGGCGCCCCGATGATAATCGCGCCGATAAGCCCTGCGCTGGCTATAATAAACGCCCTTATACTGCCGGTATCCACAGCTCTGGCGGAGGATGCTCTCTATCTCGGCTGCGGAGTCAACGGCATCAGGAACAAATATGCCGCAGTCATCGTTCCGGCATTTTTCTTTGCCCTGCAGCATTGCTTCATCCCGACCCTCTTTGATGTAAAGTATATCATATACAGGTTCCTTTCCTTCCTGCCGCTGACCATAGTGCTCTGCATGGACTATCAGAAAAAGCGCGACCCTGTCCCCATAATGGTCGGTCACGCCCTGATAGATGTAGCAACGGCCATGCAGATAATAGCTACGTCCCTTATCCCGGGATTTTATGAAAAGATGTGCTCGCTGTAAAACGAGCTCCGGATGATATCCGGCGAATAGTGAGGGGCTGTTGCGGTTCAACAGCCCCTTTTTTACACTTATGCTGCGATGCAGCCCGATATTTCACATCCTGCATATCAGCCGGCAGCCTTTGAGCTGCTTTCTGAGTCCGTTTTGGGGGAGTTCGCAGGTTTTGAGGGCTCTGTCGTAAGGCCGGGGTCATTGAGCTCTTCGGCACGTTTGGTAAGATCCTTGACTATCTTGTCGAAGATCACAAACTGCTCGTCGAAATTCTCCTGCATGGTCTCCAGCGAATCGCCCAGAGTTTTGGTGGGTATACGCATCCCCAGCACGACATCGTTGGGCATATTCTCATATTTGAGTTCTTCAGCCAGGAACTGGAAGTTCAGCCTGAAGCCGTATTCAGCGAAATACTTGTTCCCGGGGTAGAGCTCGTTCAGGTCGTGTTTCAGCATATTGATGAAGACCTGTTCTGTGTTGGAATCGCAGATAACAAGAGTGTTTTCGCCCTCTTGTATCTGAGCCATGATCTTGCTCTGATTTCCGGACTGAGTCGGGTCGCGGGGATTGTAATCCAGGGGGATCATCATGACCTGGACATAGACTTTTCCGTCGCCGTTCTTGTCGTCAGCATACTTGGAGAAGAAATCATCCATCTCCTGCTGCCTGAATTGGAGGCCGTTGTTGGAGATCATAAGAACGGTATAATCCGGCCTGACCCTTGTGAATTCGTCGTGGAGGATATATCCGATGACCGCCAGTATGAATACTGCGAAGATGACAGGGATCTTGTAATGATACCAGAAATTGGCGACCTTTTCCTTGAAGGTCATCTGTCTGACATCTTCATGCTCCTCATGTATAGTCTCGGATTCCTCGATGACACCGTTGCGGAGCTTCATGAGTTCAATCCGGTCGGCGGCGATCTGTTTGTCCCGCTGACGACGTTCTTCTTTCTCCTGCTCTGCTCTTTTACGTTCGGCACGCTCCTTGGCTTCTTCTAAAGCCTTGCGGCGCTGTCGTTCAAGATCGGCGTGTTCCTTTTCAAATTCGTCGTCCTCATCGGGGATGAGCTTGTCCTCGTTTTCTTTCATAGTCAGACCTCGCAAAAAAGTATATCGGGCGGAGAGTATCCGCCCGAAAGCTGTTTTTTACTTGCTTATAAGTGCCAGAGTGTCTCTTGCGATGAGCAGCTCTTCGTTGGTAGGAACTACCCATACCTCTACTTTGGAGTCGGGAGCAGAGATCTTTGCCAGCTTTCCTCTGAGACCGTCATTTGCGCTCTCGTCCAGCTTGATGCAGAGGACATCCATATCCTTGCAGACAGCAGATCTGATATTATATGCGTTCTCACCGATACCGCCTGTGAAAAGTACAGCGTCAAGGCCGTTCATTACAGCGGCATAGCTGCCGATGTATTTCTTGATCTCGTATACCAGCATATCAGTAACGAGCTGGGCTCTCTTATCGCCGTGAGCGGCAGCATCGGAGATGTTCCTGTTATCGGAGGAGATACCGGAAACTCCGAGGAATCCGGACTTTTTGTTCATGTAGTCGCTCATTTCCTTGGGGCTGAAGCCGTGCTTCTCAGCGACGAAGGTGACAGCCGAAGGGTCAACAGAGCCTGTTCTGGTCCCCATTACGACACCGTCAAGAGGAGTGAAGCCCATTGATGTGTCGATAGACTTGCCGCCCTGAACAGCAGTAATGGAAGAGCCGTTGCCAAGGTGGCAGGAAACGATCTTGAGATCCTTGATGTCCTTGCCCATAGCCTCAGCCAGAGCAGCGGAAACAAAGCGGTGAGATGTGCCGTGGAAGCCGTATTTTCTTACATGATAGGTCTCATAATCATCATATGGGAGACCGAACATAAAGGCCTTGGGGGGCATTGTCTGATGGAATGCAGTATCGAATACGACAGCCTGGGGTGTCCCCTCAGGAATGACCTTCTTGCAGGCACGAAGCGCAAGAGCGTGGGGATGATTATGAACAGGAGCCAGTTCTGAAAGGCCGTCGATCTTGTCGATAACTTCATCGGTAACAAGGCAGGTCTCGCTGAAAATGTCTCCGCCCTGTACTATTCTGTGGCCGACAGCGGCGATCTCAGCCATAGAGTCGATGACCTTGGTCTCGCCGGAGGTCAGGACATCGACCAGCTTTTCAAATGCTTCGGTGTGTGTGGGGAAATCGCAGTCTGCCTCAAAGCTCCTGCCGTCTCCGGTCTTGGCGGAAATGTGTCCGTCAATGCCGATACGGTCGCAGTTGCCCTTTGCGATAACGGATTCGTCCGTCATATCCAGCAACTGGTATTTGAGCGATGATGAGCCTGCGTTTACAACTAAGATCTTCATAATGAATGACCCCTCTCAAAAATTTTTGTAAAAGGCTTGAAATGTAGCCTGTAATCAGATACAATGATATTATAACAAATATCCGGCGGGATTTCAAGTCTCGCCGCACAATATTTATAATTTTGTCACGATTGGGGTGAGTTGATGTTTGCTGTCGGTATAATTGCCGAGTTCGACCCTCTGCATAACGGACACAAATACCTGTTGAAACGTGCCAGAGAGCTGGGAGGTACGCATATTGCCGTAGTTTTGAGCGGTTCGGCCGTCCAGAGGGGAGAGCCCGCCGCCTTCGATAAATTCAGCCGTGCTGCCGCTGCCCTTGAAAACGGGGCGGATCTTGTGATCGAGCTTCCTGCACCTTATTCCTGCTCAAACGCCGAGGTCTTTGCCGGAGCAGGAGTTTCCGCACTTGCTGCACTGGGCAGGGGGGCTGTCTCCGGGCTGATCTTCGGCTGCGAGAACGATGATACCGCCCTTATCCTTCGGGCTGCGGATGCTGCGGACGCTCTGAAGGAAAGCTCTGAGGTGAAGGATGCACTGAAAAGCGGCCTGAGCTATCCGGCAGCTCTTGCTTTTGCCGCTGAGGAGCGTTTCGGCAGAGAAATCGCTGAAGCATTTTCTCAGCCCAACAGTACCCTGGCGCTTGAATACTGCAGGGCTGTCAGGAGGATCGCCCCCTGGATAGAGCCTGCGGCAGTTAAACGGATCGGGGCAGGGCACAATGCCTCCGGGATTCAGGACAGTATCGCCTCCGGCTCTGAGATACGCGCTCTGCTGCGTGACGGCGGCGATGCTTCCGGCCTTATGCCTCCGATAGGCGGGGAGCGCTCCGATCCTCAGGCTGTGGACAAGATCCTGCTTTACCGTCTTATGACTGCCCGGAAGAGAGATCTGCTGGCACTGCCGGATGTTGACGAAGCTCTGGCCGACAGAGTCCTGAAAACCGCGGCAGAGCCTTTTGATTCGTCTGCCGGGCTGCTTGCTGCCTGCAAGAGCAGGAACATTACCCTTGCCAGGCTCCGCCGAATGGCTCTTCATCTGGTTCTTGGAGTCAGAGTCGAGGATATCGCCCCTCTGCCTTTCCTGCGGATACTTGCTTTTAATTCACGTGGCAGAGAGCTGCTGGCCGCCGGAGAGCATACCCTCCCGGCGGATACATCTCTTGTTAAGCTGGAGAAGACTTCGGCACAGGCACAGTGTGTCTCCCGCCTTGAGCGAGCTGCCGGAACGCTCCGCGCCCTGGGGACACCTTCAGGCATTTATGAAAACGAATACCGCCGCGCGGTCAGGATGACAGAGATCTGAAATGGTTCTCAGAACAGCAATAAAAATGATTGACAAAACATACGACCTGTGATATTATAAATACAGAATATTGGACAAATAGTTTTTTCCTTTCGTGAGGTGAAGTATTTTGTACCGCAAGTTTTTGGTAGTTTTTGCCGCTGCGCTGCTGCTGGCATCCTGCGGCTCAGATAATAAATCTGTCCTTGTCCCCCTGGACAAGCCCGTAACTGCCGGGACTTCTGTTATCCCCGCAGAGGATATCCCGATAGAGTCAACTTCTGCCACTTCTGCTCCCGCCGAGACCACTGAGGGTTCCGGATCGGATACCGGGGCAGATACAGGCTCTGATACAACAGATAAGAGTTCTGACACAGAGTCCGGGACAGATACGGAAACAGATACGGAGACAGATACGGAGACCGAAACGGGATCTGAGTCCATGACAGAGACTACTGCCGATACCGGCATAGAGATAAAAACAAATGCTCCGACATATATCATAATCGGCCCCGGAGAAGATCAGCCGACTCAGCAGTCCCAGAAGCCGACTCCGCCTCCTCCTGTGCCTACAGATCCCGGGTCGGTAACTCAGCCGACGCAGACCGGCATTGATCCGCCTGTTTCGGATGATACCGATACATCTTCCTCTGCCGAAAGCTCTTCCACCGAAGAGGTTTCCGATGTTACGCAGGAGATCCCACCGGAGACCGGCGCTGAGACCGGTGAGGATCCCTTACAATCTTATCCCCCTGGCGAGCAGCCCTGAATAAGTGAAATTATGGCGCTTCTCTGAAACGATCATAAGAAAAACCGCATATCCCCCGGCAGGACAGCAGGGAGGTATACGGTTTTCGTGTTTTCTCAATGTTTGTTTTTGTTGTAAATAATGTTCAGACCCTTGAGCAGCAGATCGTCGTCAAGAATGATATCTCTTTCGCAGAGGTGGCAGACGATAGGCGCCAGCCCGCCTGTTGCGATGACAGTGCATTTCTCCCCGAGCTCGGCTTCTATCCGCTTGATAAGGCCGTCAACAGATCCGGCTGTCCCGTACATAAGGCCGCTCTTCATTGAATCTACGGTGTTGGAGCCGATGACCTTCTTCGGAGGCTCAAAGGCTATCTTCGGGAGCTGTGCAGTTCTGGATGTCAAGGCGTCAGCCGATACAGCCATCCCGGTCATTATTATACCGCCCAGAAAGTTTCTCTTGCTGTCGATGACAGAGAAGGTAGTCGCTGTTCCCATATCAATGATTATCTGCGGGACAGGATATTCGTTTATCGCTGCTACAGCCCCGACTACCAGATCGCTGCCCAGCGCTGCGGGGTTGTCGATCATGATCGAGAGACCTGTTTTTACTCCGGGGCCGACGATCATAGCGGCGGCTCCCGTCAGCTTGGCAACGGCTTTCTTCATTGTTGATGTTACTGCCGGAACAACGGACGAGATCGCTGCTCCGCTGATCCCGGAGATGTCAACAGAATTCATTTCCAGCCCGGCCTTGAGCTTGGAAGCGTATTCAAGGTCTGTGGCGGAGGGGTCAGTGGAGATGCGCTCTCTGAAGAGTATCTCGCTGCCCTCAATGCAGCCGAATACGATATTTGTGTTTCCGATGTCGATTGCTAAGATCAAAGTTCCTCCCCCGTTTCTGATATTTATTGGTCTTTCTTCTCGGCAGCGCTCTTGTTCGCTTCGGGAAGGAGTCTTGCCTTGGAGAGAGCTGTTCCGACAGCAGTGGTCATAATTGTTGTTACGACCATTTCAAACAAAGCGTTTATGCCGACGAATGTTACGATAAAGAGCAGTATGTTCCTGCCTGCGATAAGATCCTTCATATAGTCTGTGCTCCCAAAGAGGACTACCAGCGCAGTCATAAAGAATATCGTGTTCATAAGAGCGGTGCAGAAGCCTGTCAGGGCACAGGATATCTGAGTCTGCGATAGCTTTTTGGAGCTTACAATGAGATAGCCTACCGCAAAACCGATGACTGCGAGGAATATGCAGACATATATGAACATAGATGGTGTCCCGATGAATTCGCGCATCTTGTCAGACATCTTATATTTGCCGTCTTTGTCGTAATTGAGCAGCAGCATCCCGGACATAAATACAGCAAAACCGAACAGTGCGCTGACGATACCTGTCAGGATATAATAGCTGCGGACATTTCTGAGGGAAGAGATGCCCTTATAAATGAGCCCTGCCAGCAGCCCGACCAGAAGTCTCGGAATAAAGCGCTGGATGAATGCCAGGACAGGATTGATATCCACAAGTATAGCTCCCATAGAGCTGGGGACACCGATCCCGAAACACTGTAAGAAACTGAAAAGCCCGAACACTCCGCCTATAACGGCCCCTCCGACAGGCCCGCAGGCTACCGCAGCGATCGCTATCGGGATAACGTTCAGTGTTATCGAGAGCGGTCCTATCGGGATAGAGCCTATAGGCGTCAGGGAAAAGATGAGGACGAGTGCCGTCATCAGGCCTAGAATGACGAGTGAACGGGTGTTGAAACGTTTGGTGATCTTCATAATGACCAGCCTCCTTGTTATTATTCCCCGGATACGGGGATACAATACATCTGCGTTTAGCATCAGAAGTCAGCAGGCTGTACGAGTCCGGTTTATGAAAATACCGGCTCCCTGCAGGGACCTATCCGCTTTTTCCGCAGTATACGGGCAGCTTTCCCGTACAAATATCATCATATCACATTTTTTTTGAAAAAGCTATATCTTTTTTCTGAATTCTGTGTTATAATGAAAAAGAAGACTTATCGAACTTGACTTTTGGAGGATTTTAACAATGCTTAAAGGTAAAACCGTCGTCATTGCCGTTACAGGCTCCATTGCAGCCTATAAAATGCCGAATGTCGCCAGGATGCTCATAAAGCTGGGGGCGGATGTCCAGGTGCTCATGACAAGGAACGCGACACAGTTCATAAACCCTATAACCTTTGAGACCCTTACCTCGCATAAATGTCTTATCGACACCTTCGACCGCAATTTCCAGTACAGCGTCGAGCACGTTGCGCTGGCTAAGGCAGCGGATGCTGTACTTATAGCCCCGGCTTCGGCAAATGTGATCGGCAAGATCGCTTCCGGGATAGCCGACGATATGCTGACAACTACTGTTATGGCCTGCCCCTGCAAAAAGCTGGTGGCTCCTGCCATGAACCATAATATGATACACAACCCGATAGTCGAGGACAATATTCGCAAGCTGGCCTCCTACGGTTATGAGATCATCAACGCCGAAAGAGGGATGCTTGCAAACGGCGATATCGGAGACGGCCGCCTCCCCGAGGAGAGCGTTCTTGTCGAGTATATCCTGAGAGAGATCGCCTTTGAGAAGGACCTTGCCGGGAAAAAGATCCTCGTTACAGCAGGTGCAACCAGAGAGTCTATAGACCCTGTCCGCTTTATTTCCAACCATTCCAGCGGAAAGATGGGCATCTCTCTGGCTAAGGCAGCTATGAGGAGAGGCGCTGAAGTGACTTTAGTCAGCGGGCATTGCGAAGCCGAGCTGCCGATGTTCGTAAAAAACGTCAAGGTAACTTCTGCTGCCGATATGTTCGAGGCGGTCACCGCTGTCTCCGATGAGCAGGATATGATAATCAAGGCGGCTGCCGTCGCGGACTATACCCCACAGACCGTAGCCGGTAGCAAGATCAAGAAGAGCGACAGCGATATGAGCATCCCATTAAAGCGAACAGAGGATATTCTCAAAACGATCGGAGAGCGCAAGAGGGAAGGGCAGCTTATCTGCGGCTTTTCCATGGAGACGGATAATGTACTGGAAAACTCCCGCCGGAAGCTCAGCTCCAAAAACTGCGATATGATATGTGCCAATTCTCTGCGGACAAGCGGCGCAGGCTTCGGCGTGGATACCAATATCCTGACTCTTATAACAGCCGACAGCTGTGAAGAGCTGCCGATCATGACTAAGGACGAGGCTGCGCATAAAGTCCTGGACAAGCTGCTCACCCTCGTCAAATGAAACACGACAGGAGCTGTAAAACTTGAAAAAACACGCTAAGATCATAATAATGCTTGGAACGATGCTGATCCTCGGACTGGCTATGGCCGCCCTCTGGGGAAGAGTCTCTTCCAAAGTGTTTTCTATTGAAACAGCCGCTATGGTGCTTTTCTCGGTCTCTTTCATCTTCGGAGCGGATGTTTCGGAAAACTCAGCTCAGGGGATTTTTACATCCGTTGCAGCAGTAGGGATACCTGTCTTGCTGACCTGCATCATAGTCAGAGCCGGGAACTATTTCGGATATTCCGCCGGGAAGATAGTTTCGGCAGCTTTCGTCTGCGGCACGATAATTGCTGCTTTCGTGCTGCTGACCCGCCACGAGACCGGCCCACTCAGAGCTGCTCTGGGGCGCTGTATGCTTTCTTCGTTTTTCCTGATGGCAGGGCTGTCAAGGCTCATACCTTTCTTCAGGAGTATGGGCGGATTCAGGATCGACATGGGTTCAAAGCTCTGCTTTGACGGCGTTCTGTTCGTCGTTTTCGCAATAGTTGTATTTATCGTCGGCAATCGCGGGCATTTTTCTGACCTCAACACCTATCTTGCTCTGGTGATCTGGTGCGGAGCATTTGCGGCGATACTCTGGGCAGGCGGTCACTTTGATAAAAAGCTGATCCCGATACTTTTCCGCTGAGGAGTGAGAGGCTGTATTGAAACGCATCGAGATCTTTGAAGAAGGCGTGTATCTTACGCTTATTATTGACGGCGGCATCAGGGCTTTTGCTGCGCTCTCGCCCGAAGAAGGGAAAATCCCCGCCATACCTCAGAACTATGAAGGAGCCCGCCTGCTGGAGCTTGCCGATTCCGGTGACCAGACAGGGCGCTTCGTCAGGCTCACCCTGGAAATAGGCGGGCGTACAGCCGAGGTCATGTTCCGTTTTTACAAAGGTGTGCGTCGTATGGATACAATGATCGCCCCTGACGGCGGGGCGGAAGAGCTGTTTCTCAGCCTGACCCAGGATGAAGGAATTGTAATGCAAGGAGGAGACTTGATATGATCTCTGTTCCAGATTATGTGGTAAAAGCTATAGAAATGCTGGAAGCGGCCGGCTATGAAGCCTACTGTGTCGGCGGGTGTGTAAGAGACAGTATGCTGGGCAAGGAGCCGGACGACTGGGATATCTGCACCTCGGCAAGGCCGGACGAGATGAAGCAGGTATTCTCGGAGCTGCGTACTATCGAGACGGGTATACGTCACGGTACTCTGACGGTAGTTATCGACCGCAACCCCATGGAGATAACCACATACCGTACCGAAGGGGCATACTCCTCGCACCGCCGCCCTCTTTCTGTGGATTTCATCCGCGAGCTTGAGGGAGACCTTTCCAGACGCGACCTGACTATCAATGCTATGTGCTGCGACAAGCTGGGAAGAGTTACGGATATGTTCGGTGGCATAGAAGATATGGCTGCAAAGCGCATCCGCTGTGTAGGAGACCCTATGGCGCGCTTTGATGAGGATGCTCTGCGTATACTCAGGACCCTACGCTTTGCCTCTGTCCTCGGATTTGAGATCCAGCCGGAGACCTCTGAGGCCATCTTCCAAAAATGCAATCTGCTGGAATATATCTCCGGAGAGAGGATATTCACCGAGCTCAAAAAGCTGCTCTGCGGCAAGGCTGTTACCAGGATACTTATCGACTATAAGGAAGTCTTTGCATCCATAATGCCTGAAATAGAGCCCTGCTTCGGCTTTGACCAGAAAAACAAGCACCATTGTTACGATGTTTGGGAACATATCGCCCACAGCGTCGGGAGCGTAAGGCAGGATACAAGGCTCCGCCTGGCGATGCTCTTCCACGATATAGGCAAGCCTGCGATGGCTCGCTTCGATGAGGACGGTACCGGGCATTTCAAAGGGCACCCCATCAGAAGCGCTGAGATGCTTACAGAGATACTCGACCGCTTCCGCAGCGATAACGCCACCATCGCCTATGTCCGCGATCTCGTCATCGAGCACGATAACCGTATCCCTGTCAACCGCAAGAATGTTAAGCGCTTTATGGCAAAGCACGATTTTGAATTCTTTATGGATTATCTCGAAGTCCGGCGTGCAGATACTGTTGCGCAGTCTGATTATCTGCGGGAGGAGAAGATCAGCGAGCTGGATCAACTGGCTTTGCTGGCGATAGGTGTCAATAACGACAACTGCTGTCTGAAACTTACTGATCTCGCAGTTGACGGCAAGGATATGATCTCTCTGGGGATAAGCGGCAGACAGATCGGCGCCATGCTCCAGCGCCTGCTGGATCTGGTCGTTGATGACAAGCTGGAAAATGACAGGGAGATCCTTATGGAATATGCCAAGGAGAGGATAAGATGACCCGCCGCACTCAGGTATTTGCGATCATCGCTGTTGTCTGGTGCGTGGTGATCTTTATGCTTTCCTCGCAGCCTGCCGATGAATCCAGCGAGACCAGCAGCACCTTTGTTGATATTATAATCGACACTGTTTTCCCGGATTTTGACACGAAGCCCGCCGAAAGGCAGGAGGAGATCAGGGATACAGTAACTGTGATCGTCAGAAAAGGAGCTCATTTCTCGGCTTATGCCCTGTTGGGAGCACTGATCTTCCAGGCAATGCGCCCGGTCAGGGATAAGCGCATACGTTCCGGCGCCGCCGTAGGGCTGAGCTGTCTGTATTCCGTCAGCGACGAGATACACCAGACCTTCGTCCCCGGAAGGAGCGGGGAGGTCAGGGATGTGCTTATAGATACAGGAGGCGCCCTGACTGCCGTGCTGATCTCGCTTCTTGTCATCTATCTGCTCGGGAAGCGAAAGAAGCCTGCCGGTAAGGATTGAGCCGCTGCTCTTTTTTGTAAACTCATACAGTTCTATCATAAAACTGTCACATTTGCAGGGTATATTGTTAATAACAGGTCAGAGGGACACCTGGGGAGGTCATAGTGCAAGAGTGCAGGCCGCCAAGGGTAAGCTGAAAGGATGACAACACCGATAATCAGACAGGATAGAACCTAAGTCCCGACCACATACTTTTTTCTCCTACATATATATTTACCTGCAAAAGTAAAAGGCACCGCATTGAACGGTGCCTTTGCTTTTTTGTATCGTTTATCGGAATTGCTGGGGAGGTATCGGTGCGGGCTGAACTGCGGGAGCTCTGCCTGCCTGTATCTTGTTCTTCATCACGGATGCAACGATAACTGTGATAAGAGTGAGCAAAAGGAAGATATATCCCCAAACAGACGGGATGTATGGCCATGCTTTGGAGTGTTTGTCTGATCTGTACGAGAAGGTGTAGATCAGGAAACTTGTCATCATTAATAGATTTCCGAGGAAAGAGAAAAGTGCGGAATTCTTGATAGCTCCCCACATCTTTCTCTCGCTTTCCGCGTTATTTCCCAGAAGAGCGATCAGAGCCTTGATGATGAAGATGATAGCGAAGCACTCGAAGACGATATGTATCCACATACTCGGGAACAAAGGCCCTTCATACCAGTAGTCGATATCAGATATGGCTTTTCCGGTCGCTGAGAATATGTTGGTATTATAGGCATCTGACATATTGTCAAATATGGACACTGTGCTGTAGCCTTTACCCTTGTAGGATATCATTGAATCGGAGCCGTAGCTTGTAGTCAATGTCCGCAGCATGATAGAGAATATGAAAAAGATGCAGAGGGCAAGAGTAATCAAGCCGAAGATCTTTGAAGTCTGGTCAAAGGGTGAGCCGGGATTTCTCTTTGCGGTCTGGGCAGGGTAGTTGTTCTGCACAGGCTGATAGCCGAAGGGCTGCTGGAAAGGCTGCCCGCCGAACTGCTGCGGCTGCTGATAGGGCTGCTGATACGTTTGCTGGTAAGGCTGCCCGTTGAAATGAGGAATCTGCTCTCCGGCAGCTTCGGCTGCGGGCTCCGGCGCTGCTTCTGTAACAGTCTTGATCTCCTCCGCTGTGTCATCAAGTATGGCAGAAGTGTTTTCGGCAGCAGTCTGTTCATCGAGCCAGGAAACTTCGTCGGAAATGGTATCCGCAGCGGGAGCGGGATCTGGAGCTTTCGGAGCCTGATCCCCTCCGAGCTTGGTGCCGCAGAAACGGCAGAATTTCGCGTTATCCGGGAGCTGATTCCCGCAATTGGAACAAAACATTGATATCCCTCCGTTGTGAAATTTTTTTTAATCATTATCATTATAACATATATTTTTAATAATTTCAAGACATAAATAATATTTTGCAGACTTTTTCATATCCGTTCCTGTCAAAACTTCGCAATTTTTGGTATGATGAAACGAAGATTTGGATTGAAAAGGATCTAAGCCCATGATATAATACAGACAATGATAAAAAACTAATAGGAGGAATTATCATGTTTGTAAACACACCTGAAGTTAAGGTCGGTATCATCGCCGTTTCCCGCGACTGCTTCCCCAAGAGCCTTTCTGCTCAGAGAAGAGAAAATGTCTGTAAGGAATATGCCAAATACGGCGAGATCTATGAGTGCAAGGTAACAGTCGAAAACGAAGTCGAGATGCTTGAGTCCCTTGAGGATGTCAAGAAGGCCGGTGTCAACGCTCTTGTCGTTTATCTCGGAAATTTCGGCCCTGAGACCTGCGAGACACTCCTTGCCAAGTATTTTGACGGCCCTGTAATGTTCGTTGCTGCTGCCGAAGAGGCCTGCGGCAAATGCCTTGTTGATGCCAGAGGCGATGCTTACTGTGGTATGCTCAACGCCAGCTACAACCTGGCTCTGAGAAATATCAAGGCTTACATTCCCGAGTATCCTGTCGGCACACCCGATGAGGTCGCTAAGATGATCAGCGAATTCGTACCTGTTGCAAGAGGCGTTATCGGCGTCCGCAACCTCAAGATCATTTCCTTCGGCCCCCGTCCTCAGGATTTCCTTGCCTGCAACGCTCCCATCAAGCAGCTTTACAATCTCGGTGCTGAGATCGAGGAGAATTCCGAGCTGGATCTCTTCGCGTCCTATAACGATCATAAGGACGATCCCCGTATCCCCGAAGTCATCGCTGATATGGAGAAAGAACTTGGCGAAGGCAACAAGATGGCAGGCATCCTGCCCAAGCTGGCTCAGTATGAGCTGACCCTCCTTGATTGGATGGAAGCGCACAAGGGCTCAAGGAAGTACATTTGCTTTGCAAACAAGTGCTGGCCTTCTTTCCAGACACAGTTCGGCTTCGTTCCCTGCTATGTTAACAGCCGTCTGACAGCAAAGGGTATCCCTGTTTCCTGTGAGGTGGATATATACGGCGCTCTTAGCGAGTTTATCGGCACCTGCGTTTCCGACGATGTCGTTACTCTGCTGGATATCAATAACTCTGTTCCTTCCGATATCTACAACGAGGAGATCAAGGGCAAGTACGATTACACACAGCAGGATACCTTTATGGGGTTCCATTGCGGCAATACCGCTGCCTGCAAGCTGACTTCCGCTACTATGAAGTATCAGCTCATCATGCACCGCTCGCTTGAGCCGGACAAGGAGCCCGATATTTCCAGAGGTACTCTTGAGGGAGACATCGTTCCCGGTGATATCACCTTCTACCGTCTCCAGTCCACTTCCGATGCTAAGCTCCGCGCTTACATCGCACACGGCGAAGTCCTCCCCGTTGCTACAAGATCCTTCGGCGGTATCGGTATCTTCGCTATCCCTGAGATGGGCCGCTTCTACCGCCATGTTCTGATCGAGGGCAATTATCCGCACCACGGTGCCGTTGCATTCGGTCACTTCGGCAAGGCTCTCTTCAATGTATTCCGCTACCTCGGCTGCGAGGAGATAGGCTTTAACCAGCCCAAGGGAATGCTCTATAAATCCGAAAATCCGTTCATATAATTCCATCCTATTAAAAATGGCAGGCTGTCTCATTGAGGCGGCCTGTCATTTTTTTATTATTTCCCGCTTTCTGCAAACTATATGCACGAAGCAGAAATGAGCCCCTCATCGCTGTTGACAGGGAGTCTCTGAAATGGTATAATGACATCAGGAGGTGTTTTCAGTGAATAAGTTTGTTACTGTACTTCTTGCAGCCGCCATACTTACCGGCTGCGGTGCTTCCGAAAGCTCTTCAGATGCAGAAACTTCATTCATCCCGGAAGGTGAAAAAGTTGAAGCAGAGATGATCGAAGAGGCCAAGGCAGAAAACCCTTATATCTTTCTGCCCGACGGCGTCCGCCTGGATGATACCAAGCAAGTCCGTGAGGTGCTGCCTGATGAGGAGGGATATATAAATATCCCGGAGCTGGGCTTCAAGTATCCCGACCCGACGGGAATGAAGACACTGTTGTATGAGTGGAGCGACCCGAAAGCGTTTAATTTGACCTGCCAGGTCTCTGCATTTATCACAGGCTCATTCTTCCCTGATGTCAACGACCATATAAGACTCTGTACCTATACAGACATTGAGCCCGTGGCTGAATTGTATGATGGATATATCAGCAGGCTCCCCGAGTTACGCACAAATATGCTTGAGGAAGAATTCAACGAAGGCATAAAGGAAAATATGAAAAAGCATATTCCTTTTTTTGCTGCGCGGGAGGTCTCCTACTGCTACGATTATATAGATGTCGGGTCAGGAGGTAATAAGGATAAGGATGAGAACTGGTATCCGCCTAAACCTGATGATGTGAGTTTCGATCCTTTTAATGTCTCGGTATCCGATACTTCAGCAAGGCAGCCCGCACCCGATTCGGAGCGCACCAACGTTACGAGCGAATTCATAGAGCGCGGAGATAAATGCTTCGGGATCAGGATCTGCTATGACCAGAAACGCTATGGTGTCGAGATGACAAAGCACGTCTACTGGCTTTTCGTCGTCGGTCAGTCAAGAATGCACCGCATTGAATTTTCTTATGACAAGCGTACTGAGCATCAGTTCAACGAAGAGACCTTCCTTGATTCTCTGGAGCTCAGTGAGCCTGCTGAGACCTGGGTGACCGACTGATCCGGTTCAATGAGGCAGACCGCTTTGTGCTAACGCCGTCAGTGCCCTGAAAGTTAAGTTTTTTTATCCGACATAATAAATATAGAACGGAGAATGACTATGAAGCTGTTTAAGAACAAAGAGTTTTCCCCAGACGAGGATATACAGGACGTTTACGGCCCTCCGCCGGACGAGCCTGATCCCGATGACCCGGAGGCTCCCGTCTTCGTTGACAAGCTCCCTCCTATGGATTTTGACCCCAGAGAACAGCAGGTACAGCTCATATACGGCCCGCCGGAGATGTTTAACGGTGGCTTTATGAGCGTAAGGGCTGCCGCAGCACCCGTTGCTCCCACAGACCGCAGCAATTATGACAAGATCGTCGCCTGCCGCGATATGATCGCCGGAATGACCGACATCAAACCTAAGGTCGCCCTAATTCTTGGCTCCGGGCTTGGAGATTTTGCCGAAAACTGTGTCGATATACGCTGCACTGTTGATTATTCCAGGCTGCCGGGTTTCCCGATATCTACCGTCGAGGGGCATAAGGGCAGGTTTATCTTCGGATATATCGGTGATGTACCTGTTGTGGTTATGCAGGGGAGAGTCCATTATTACGAGGGCTATTCCATGCAGGATGTGGTAATGCCCACAAGACTTATGGCTATGCTGGGAGCCAAGGTGCTTTTTCTTACTAATGCCTCCGGCGGTATAAATACATCCTTCAAAGCCGGAGACTTTATGCTCATAACCGACCATATCTCCAGTTTTGTACCCAATCCTCTTATCGGAAAAAATATCGACAGCCTCGGGACCCGCTTCCCGGATATGAGTGAGATCTATGACAGAGAGCTTCGCGGAGCTGTTGAAGAGACAGCTGCTGGGCTTGGCATAGATCTTAAACATGGTGTATATGTTCAGCTCACAGGCCCTTCCTTCGAGTCTCCTGCCGAGATCAGGATGCTGAAAGTCCTGGGAGCCGATGCGGTCGGAATGTCTACATCTATGGAGGCTGTCACCGGGCGGCACGCCGGGATGAGAGTCTGCGGGATATCTTGTATCTCTAATCTGGCCAGCGGCCTGTCTGAGAACCCCCTCTCTCATGCGGAGGTCCAGGAGTGCGCTAACAAAGCCGCTCCGCGCTTCCGGGCACTTGTCTCGGAAAGCATCAAAAAATTCGGAGAGCTGCTGAAATAAGTTAAGGCAACACCGCACGACCCGCGGCTAACGCCTCTGCACATCATCTGCCGTGTCAAGCCTGCTTGACGACCGGCTTATCCGTCATGAT
>CAMNNQ010000172.1 GCA_946545645.1 uncultured Clostridia bacterium
CTGTGCTATCCCCCGCCGGAGGCGGGGGATAGCACAGCAAGATAAAAAGCCTTAAGGAATATGTGTGGTGTGTCAGCGGGATAGTCAGAAAAACTTATGCTGTGTTCTCTTTTTTGCGGATCAGGATATCCGCTCCTTTCCGCCAGCGGCCGCTGAGATAATAGCTCCAGGTTATGATAGCGCCCAGGCCGAAGCCGAAGAGCCCGTTCCACCAGATTATCGTGTGGCCGAAAAAGCTGCTGTATCTGAAAGCATAGGTGACTATGACTCTTACCGTCAGGGCGCAGGTCGCGACAAGCGTCGGGATAAGGCTGTGGTTCGTGCCCTGGCAGACTCCGAAGAGGGGGATATATACCGAGAGGATGATATTTATCAGCGCGACAGTCTTGAGATGGCTGCGGCAGTAGTCAGAAGCCCCTTCGGTTATGCTGAACAGGCCTATGAGCTGATCGGTGAAGATCAGCACGAGAGCAGCAATGATTACAGTCATCCCGACGGAGATAGCAACAGTTTGCCGGACACCTTTTTTTACTCTTTCCGGCTTTCCTGCGCCGATGTTCTGTCCGGTGTAGGTCGCAAGTGTGGTCTGGAAGGCATTGCAGGGAAGATTGAGGTACATCTCTATCCTCTGTCCGACAGTAAAGGAAGCGGTCATATTTTCTCCGAAGCCGTTGACAGCCCTTTGTATAAAGGAGAAGCCGATGCTTACGATGACAAGCTGCAAGGCTATGGGCAGCCCGACAGAGACCGTCTTCAAGGCTCTGCGGGAACTCCATTCCAGCTCCTTCGGCCTGAACCGGAACACCGGGTATTTTTTCCACATATAGATCAGTGCGGCAAAGAATGAGCCCGCCTGGGAGATGACCGTCGCGGCGGCAGCTCCTGCAACTCCCCAATCGAACACCTTGACGAAGAGAAGATCCAGCAGTATGTTCATTACCGATGATATCAGCAGAAAATACAAGGTCGCGGCGCTGTCTCCGACCGCCCGCAGGATAGACGAAAAGATATTATACCCGAACTGGAAGATCAGCCCCAGAGCGTAGATCCTGAAATATCTAAGGGTCAGCGGGAGGATATCCTCGGGGACATCGATTATGTATTTGAAGGCATGATACGAGAGCCCGACGCCTATCAAAGTACAAAGGACACCCAGCCCCATGAGCATCAGTATCCCCGTCGAGGCGTTTTTCCTGACCTCGCGCTCGTCCCCGGCGCCGTAATGCTGGGCGACGACGATGCCGCTTCCGGATCCGAAGCCTATGGCGACAGCCAGGAACATAAATGAAAAGCTGCCCGTAGTACCGACAGCGGAGAGCGCCTGCTGCCCGGAATACTTCCCGACGATCATAGTGTCGGCAGTATTGTAGAGCTGCTGTAAGAGCGAGCCTGCCAGCACAGGCAGGGCGAAACGCATTATATGTTTCCAGGGAGCGCCCTCGGTCATAGTCCTTCCGATGGTCATAAGATATCCTTTCGCTTCAATAAACAGGGGCTGCCGCAGATCCCGCAGCAGTCCCTTCTGTTCGTATGAAAATTATCAACTGAATTTCGGCTCGCAGGTGAGGTTGATCCCCAGGCGCTTGAAGGTCCTTTCGTCAACAGGGGAGAGGATAACAGTTGAATGCACCTCGCAGCCTCTGAGTTTTTCGAGCTGGTCTACCGCTCTCTTGGCGTTCTGATCGGTAGTGGCGCAGATCGCAAGAGCGATAAGTGTTTCGTCGGTATGCAGGCAGGGGTTGTTGTTCCCCAGATGATTGATCTTGAGATCCTGTATCGGCTCGATGACCTCGGGGGACATCAGCAGGACTTCGTCGTCGATACCGCCGAAATGTTTGAGGGCGTTGAGCAGCAGCGCCGAGACAGCTCCCAGCAGGTTGGAGGTCTTGCCTGTTATCAGAGTCCCGTCGGGGAGCTCCATAGCTGCGGCGGGAGCGCCGGTCTGTGCTTCTCTTTCGAGTGCTGGGGCAACACAGGCTCTGTCGGCAGCGGATACTCCGGCCTGCTTCATCAGCAGCTCCAGCTTGTAGATCTCGTCGTCAGAGGTCTTGCCTTTTTTCCTGCCGCAGAGGGCGACATAGTATCGTCTGATGATCTCTTCTCTTGCGGCATCGCTGACAGCCGTATCGTCAATGATGCAGTTGCCCGCCATATTTACACCCATATCCGTCGGGGACTTATAGGGCGACTCTCCGAAGATCCTCTCGAACATCGCATTGAGGACAGGGAAGATCTCGACATCGCGGTTATAGTTGACTGTCGTTTTGCCGTATGCATCCAGATGGTAAGGGTCGATCATATTGACATCATTCAGATCGGAGGTAGCTGCCTCGTAAGCGAGGTTAACAGGATGCCTTAGGGGAAGGTTCCAGATCGGGAAGGTCTCAAACTTGGCATATCCGGCGGCGATACCGCGTTTGTTCTCATGATAGAGCTGGGAGAGGCAGGTCGCCATCTTGCCGCTGCCGGGGCCGGGAGCCGTTATGACCACCAGCCTTCTGCTGGTCTCGATATAGTCGTTCTTGCCGTAGCCCTCGTCGCTCATGATGAGGTTGAGGTCGGAAGGATATCCTGAGATGCGGTAATGGTGATAAACTCTGATGCCGAGGGTTTCCAGTCTTTTCTGGAAGGCATCGGCGGAGCGCTGGCCTTCATACTGTGTCAGAACTACCGAGCTGACATAAAGCCCGATCTTTGTGAACACATTGTAGAGCCTGATGACATCGATGTCGTAGGTTATGCCCAGATCGCCTCTGATCTTGTTTTTCTCTATATCTGCGGCGTTGATGACGATGACTATCTCGGCTTCGTCCTTTAGCTGCAAAAGCATCTGCAATTTGGAATCGGGCTTGAAGCCGGGCAGTACGCGTGAGGCGTGGTAGTCGTCATAGAGCTTGCCGCCGAATTCAAGATAGAGCTTGCCGCCGAAGCTGTGTATCCTCTCGCGGATATGCTCGGATTGCATCTTCAGGTATTTGTCATTGTCGAAACCAATAATTCCTTTGCTCATGGGTATGATCCTTCCATTAAGAATTTTTCCATACTATTATACTACAATTTTTTCCGGATTGCAAGATTTTTCTTTGCTTTTTCTTATCCTGCGAAGCGGATCCTTATATCGCAGATCTCCGCATCGGTGCCGACCCGCATAAATGGCCCGAACACGCCGACTCCGGAGGTAACGATAGAATACATACTGTCCTTTTTCAGCATCCCGCAGGGGTTTTCCCACATCAGATCGGTTATTACGGTGAGCGGGAAGAGCTGGCCGTCGTGAGTGTGGCCGGAGAAGTCGATGTCAGCTCCGGCTGCGGCGGTCTCGGAGAGCTCGTCCGGCTCGTGGGCGATGAAGAACACAGGCTTTGAGGTGTCGAGCTCCTTTGTCAGCTCGGCAGGTGTGAGCCTGCTGCCGTCGTCGGTGCCGGGTTTGCTGCGGTCGCGCCTGCCGACGAGATAGAACTTACCGTCTATGAGCTTTGTTTCGTCGCAGAGCAGATTTATCCCTGCTTTCTCACAGAATTCCCGCATACGGCTGTCGTTGGGCGGGCTGCCGGACCAGTTGAAGGTGAAGCCCATAAGTATCTCTTCGTCGATATCGTGGTTGCCGTAGGTCGCCCAGATACCGTACCGGGAGTTGATGCTGCGGAATATCTCTGCGATCTCTTCCGGGTGGTCGAGGCCTGCGGTGGAGTTATCGAAGATATCTCCCGCGAATATGACTATATCCGGGGAGCAGGCGTTGATCTTCTCTGCCATATTACGGATATGGTCCCTGCCGACGGCATAGCCCATATGTGTATCTGCGATGAGGACAACTCTAAGCTCTTCCAGCCCCGGGACCTGCTTATCCAATGTTACCTCATACTCAGCGGTCCTGATCTGTCTTGCGTTATAGCCGCCCCAGAAGCAGACAGCTCCTGCCGCAAGTATCACCGCTCCTCCGACTGCTGCTGCCCCGGCCCGGGAAAAGAGCTGGCTGCCCCTGAGCTTTGTATGCAGCAGGGCAGCCCTTATCAGCTCGGCGATGAGCATCGCCGCCGTAAAGTAGAGCATTACACCCATCCAGTAGGCGGACAGCCTTCTGACAGCTATGGCGAAGCCTGATCTCGGCAGCAGGAAAGCGAGTATCGGTGAGAGCGCCGCGAAGAAATAAGCTCCGAGAGCTATCCCTGCGGGTATCCTGCCCCCCAGCCTGCTGTTCAGGCAGCGCAGCCAGTGCAGCAGCCTTGCGGCGATATAGATATTCACAAGCAGATAGCCCGGAAATAGCAGTAAAAATATCATATATGACTCCTCTCAGGTGCGAATCATCTCTGCGCCTGCACAATAAAAGCTGCCGCTTTACGGGCAGCAGCCTTTACAGTTATAGACCCTTGATCTTTTTCTTACATTCATACATAGCTTTGTCGGCTCTCTCAAACACATCCTGGACTCTGAGATCCTTCCCGGGAATGAATTCCGATATCCCTGCGGCAGCGGTTACAAGACCCTTTTTGGCGTTATCGCACATTACTGCGCTGAGCTGCTCCATAAGGTTGTCTTTTTCCTGATAATCCGATCCTTTCAGCAGGACAGCGAACTCGTCTCCGCCGATCCTGAAGACAGGGCTGTGCTTGAAGGTAGTGCAGATCAGATGGCAGGCGCTCTTTATGTAGTCGTCTCCGGCGCTGTGCCCCTGAGAGTCGTTGATCCGTTTAAGGTCGTTGACATCTGCGATAACAATAGCAAATTCAGAGATGCGCCCGCCGGCTATGAGTGTGTCCAGCTCCATCTCGGCCTGAACATAGGCGTGCTTGTTCTTGACTCCTGTAAGAGCGTCCCGGTTAGCCATATTCATAGCGCTTCCGAGAGCTTCCTGATAAGCCAGCTCCTTGCGCCTTATGACATCGACGTTCTCGACTGCGACGATGATATGTTCTGAATTCTTGCCCGGTTTTATGGCATAGAGAGAAACGAACTGCGGGACGTTGTCCATCATCAGTCTGTAATTGCAGACAGTTGAGCCTGTCTCTTCAAGGCTTGCCAGGAGGTTTTCCTTTTTCATTCTCTCGGCCATCATGGGGAGATCGTCGGGATAGATATCGCGCTTCATATTGACCTGTGTCTGGCCGAAGAAATCGTCTCCGACTACACCGATCTTGATTTTCGCGTATTTTGAGCTGGAGCTGTATTCTCTGAATGTATCGTCCTTCAGGTTTACGAGATATATAACCTCATAGCGGTAGGCGAGGGCTTTTATCATTTCCGTAAAGCTCTCCTTTTCGTTAGCCATAGAGAGCTCGCGGCGCATCTGCTGATCGACATTGATGACTCCGATGACCAGCCTTTTGGAATCGTTCTTCGGGCGGACGATCATCATAGTAACATACTGTGTCCTGCTGTCCAGGAACTGGCGGTAGGTATAGGACACAGACCCGGTCTTGCTGAGGGATTCCAGCAGCCTGTCCTTTGAGAGCTCCTGCGAAAGACTGTCTCTGTCTTCAAAATAGACATATTTCGCAATATCATCGGCAGCGGCGGCGAAGAAATCGTTGCCTGATTTTGTAGTCCCGAGCCTGGCATACTGCTCGCTGGCGCTGTACTGTGTATATGAATCGGAGTCCAGGTCGATGTAATATATTACCTCATAGCGGCTGGCAAGGGATCTGGCGATATGGCTGTAGGTCTCGCTCTCCTCGGCGGCAGCATTTTCCCGCTGGACCTGCTGCTCGATGTTCCTGATCGCTATCACGATATGGTCGGATTCATTCTGCGGCTTGAAGGCCAGCAGATTGACGTGCTGAGGGACATTATCCAGATACTGGCGGAAGGTCAGGGAGAAAGTCTCGGATGATCCGAGCTCGCGGTTGAGGCTGTCCTTTGTCATCGCTTGGGACACCAGATGGTAGTCATCCGGGTGGATGATGCTGCTAATGAGCTGCTGGATCATCTCAAAGAAATCGTCGCCTCTCGTCAGCAGCCCCAGCTTGGAGAAGTGCGAGCTGTATTCGGTATAGCTGTTATTGTTCAGATCGACATGGTAGATGACCTCGTACATACTTGCGAGAGACTTGGCGATCTGGGCATAGGCCTTGCTTTGGGCGGCAGCGGCTTCCTCGCGGCGCATCTGCTCATCGACATTCTGGACGCCGATAACGATATATTGATCGTTGTCTACGCTCCCTGCGATAGCTTTCAGGAAAAAGTATTTAGGCTCTCCGTCGATGACAAGCCTGTAATTCAGGGTAAACGACTTTCCGCCTTTCAGCGCCTCAAGCACCTTTTCCTTGCGGAAAGCGGTAAGAAAATGGATCTGATCGTCGGGATAGACCAGCTTGCGGCAGTTCTGCCTAGTGTCGGCGTAGAAATCCGGGCCTGATGAACGCACTTCAAGGTTCTGCCCGCATCCCGACGGCGCATATTCGATGTAGTTGTCGGTCTCTGCATTGATAACATAAAGGTTCGTATAGTCCTGCGCCAGCAGCAGAGCGAGCTGCAGGAAAGACAGTCTGCCGTCCTGCTGAGGGTTTCCGGCTGCTTCAAGTATGTTTGCCATGTTCTCACCACCTTGTTATCGTATATAATATACCAATTTAATTATACCATTTTTCCGGGCATTTGTCAGCATTTTTTTACTTGTTTAAGAAAAATTTGGCAATGTTTACAGACGATCGTGACGTTTTCTGTAAGTTTTTAATAATGCTTTGGTATGAAGAAAAAGCGCCGCCGCATCAGACTTCCGCGGCGGCGCCTGATATATCAGAGCTTTTTGTCTATCTGCCCCAGCAGGAAGCGGGTGAAGCCGTCCTCCTCCTTGCAGGGGGCAGCGCCCTCTGGGGTGAACTCCATCTCGCAGCGTTCGCTGTCGGTATAGGGTTTCCATTCGGGGAGCTTATTGCCGTTCAGGTCAAAGCCGTTAGGGTCTCCGGTCTTGATGAAATTCGCCCAGTAATCGCACATTTGTCTTGCGATATCGTAATGTCTGCCTTCATAGGGGCGGATACATTTCTGCAGCGTTTCAAAGAAGAACCAGAGGTCTACCGAATGGAAGGTGCCGGGCCGGTCGTTGCCGGGGATGTCCGGGGCAAAGCGGTAATAATAGCAGGGCTGCGGGTCCGGGAGCCTGCTCTCGCGGATAAAGGCGCTCTTGACTCCAAGCTCAGGGGCGCTGACCTCTCCGAAGCCTGCCCAGCCCTTGACCGAAGCCTCTTTGAAGTCGAGAAACTTCCCGGCGTCGCTTCCGAAGAACTGTTCTGCAAGAGCCTTCAACTGCTCCTCGTTCTCGGCTCTGATACCGTCTTTGAACTCATCCCCTGTGTTGCCCGCCAGGACGGGGACTCTGTTACGGGTCCCGTAATAGAAGGCTTCCTGAGAATCCTCGGTGCAGAATTTACCGTCGTTGACTATGGTAAAGAACATCCTGCCCTTGTTGCGGAGATCGGAATAGGTAGCTCTGATGAACTGCGCATCCAGCTTGCGGGCTTCTTCCAGAGTCTTGACGCCAAGCGCCTCGAAGAGCTCAACACCCTTTTTCCCGGCCTCTTCCAGAGATTGGGGGATGAAGAAATCGTTGACGATATAAGGGCTGCGGAACATCCCGCTGAATACTGCGGCACGCTTGAAATCGCCGGCATTATCCTTACAGGCCATCTGAGCCATGACACTGCCGCCCCCTGCGGACTGTCCGGCGATAGTGATATTATCCGGGTCGCCGCCGAAGCCTGCGATATTGCGTCTTACCCAGCGGAGCCCGGCCTGCTGGTCAAGGCTGCCGAAATTGGCGGGAGCCTCGGGCTGGGAAGCTGTCAGCTCCGGGTGCGCCAGAAAGCCGAAGGCTCCGAGGCGGTAATTGACGGTTACGACAACGATGCCTCTCCTTGCGAGGCGCTCTCCGTCGAATTCCATCTCAGAGGTGTAGCCCCACTGGAAGCCGCCGCCGAAATACCATACCAATACGGGGAGGCGTTCATCGGCGCTCTTTGCGTTTGTCCAGACATTGAGGTAGAGGCAGTCCTCTCCCATAGGTATCTCAGGGTCCACGTGCCATTCGCGGCAATAGATGTCGTCTCCGATGCCCGGAGTGTCCTGGACAGAGATGGGTGCGAACTCAAAGCAATCGCGTACTCCCTCCCAGCTTTGGCAGGGCTGGGGCGCTCTCCATCTGTTCTCGCCGACAGGCGGCGCTGCGAAGGGTATGCCCTTGAATGAGGTGATGCGGGGGTCTGCGGCGGGCAGACCTCTGACCTTTCCGTTTTCGGTCTCTGCGATCCTTATCATTTTCTGTTCAGCTCCTTGATATATGATTATTCAATGGTCTTTTCTCTGAGCGGCTCAGGCCGGATCAGAACTCGTATCTTGTTCCGTGAGAGAGCAGCAGGCCGTCGGTCAGCTCTACACAGAGTATGACAGTGTTCTCATCCGAGAGGTCGGTATGTCCGTTATCCAGCCAGCCGGCAAAAACAGCTTTCAGCTTTCCGGCCAGCTCCCGGTTCTCGGGTTTGCCGAAGGCTCCGAGGCTGGTACCCTTCCCGTGGGCAGTGAACCATTCTCCGGCGAGGGCGACTACCGGGTATTCCCCGATCTGACGCATCTTGTTTGAGAGGGCATGGGTCACGGAATAGAATCTCCCGTTTTCATAAGGCAACACCGCACGACCCCTGTGCATCAGATGCGCCGTCCAGATTTTCGTCAGATTGCCTAAATTCGACGCAGGCTTGCTGACGCA
>CAMNNQ010000173.1 GCA_946545645.1 uncultured Clostridia bacterium
CGCACGACCCGCGGCTAACGCCTCTGCACATCATCTGCTTGCCAGCTTTCCGTCATATTACCCAAATTCTCCTTGACTTGCGTCAGCAAGTCTGCGTCGAATTTAGGCAATCTGACGAAAATCTGGACGGCGCATCTGATGCACAGGGGTCGTGCGGTGTTGCCTATAGCGTTGTCGGCGCTTTAAATTATTGTGCATCGTGCATTTGATATCGGAGGATAAAAATGAAAGAATTGCAGTATCCCTTTGACAGCGAGTTCATAATGAAAAAGAAGAAGTCGCTCAAGCGTACTCTTCTTGCTGACGGCTCTCAGAGGATAAAGAAAAAGATCGCAGTTCTCGGCGGCTCTACTACCGGGGACGTTATCGCTGCGCTGGAGCTCTTCCTGCTGGATTCCGGCATCGAGCCCGAGTTCTATGAGTCTGAGTACAAGCAGTATTGGCAGGACGCGGTTTTCGGTAACCCGGAGCTGGATCAGTTCGCTCCCGACCTTATATATATCCATACCACCGCCCGCAATGTCGATATTACTCCCTCGGTAAGAATGTCTCCCGAAGAGATCTCTGCCGCCATCGACGAGCGCTATGCCCGCCTTGAGCAGATGTGGCAGGCGCTGGGCAGGTTCCGTTGTCCGATAATTCAGAACAACTTTGAGCTGCCGTATTACAGGCTTCTCGGCAGCCGCGATGCCTATGATGTCCACGGCTTGTCCAATGTCATCGGCAGGCTCAATTCTAAGATTTATGACTACGCTTCAACCCACGAGGGCTTCTTCGTAAACGACATCAACTGGCTGGCAGCCAGCGTCGGGCTGGAAAAATGGGCAGATACCAGCTATTGGTTCATGTATAAATACGCTATGTCGCTGGATGTGATCCCGGAGCTTTCTTATCAGATCGCCGCCATAGTCCGCTCTATCTTCGGAAAGAATAAGAAATGTATCGCCGTTGATCTGGATAATACCATGTGGGGCGGCATCGTCGGAGACGACGGGGTAGAGAAGCTGGAGATCGGCCAGGAGACCGGCACTTCCCAGGCTTTCTATGAGTTCCAGCAGTATATCAAAGCGCATAAGGATATCGGCGTTATCCTTACTGTCTGCTCCAAGAATGAAGAGGAGAACGCCATAGCCGGTCTGAAGCACCCGGAGGGCGCTGTCGATCCCGATGATTTTACCATAATCAAAGCCAACTGGGAGCCCAAGAGCATCAATCTTGAAAACACAGCTCAGGAGCTCAATATTATGCCCGACGCCATCGTTTTTGCCGACGATAACCCCGCCGAGCGCGAGATAGTAAGGCAGCAGACTCCCTGCGCTGTCCCGGAGATAGGCGAAGTAACCGACTATATCAAGGTCCTGGACCGCTCGCAGTTCTTCGAGGTCACGACCCTCTCGGCGGATGACCTGAAACGCAACGAGATGTATAAGGCCAATATCCAGAGAGCTCAGGCGCAGGCTAAGTTTGCCAGCTATACCGATTATCTGCTGAGCCTTGAAATGAACGCCGAGATAGGCCCCTTCAAGGATGTCTACCTCGCCCGCATCGCCCAGCTCACAAATAAGAGCAATCAGTTCAATCTTACCACCCTTCGCTGCACACAGGAGCAGATGGCAGAGTTCTCTGCCTCCGGCGATCATATCACACAGTACGGCAAGCTGGTGGATAAGTTCGGAGATAACGGCGTTGTCTCCGTCGTTGTAGGTCAGAGAGGCAAGCACCCCGTTTCCGGAGAAGAGTGCCTCGACATCATCCTCTGGCTGATGAGCTGCCGTGTCCTGAAGCGGGACATGGAACTGGCTATGCTGGACGGCCTGGCAGCTCAGGCAAAGGCCGCAGGGTATACTAAGCTGGTCGGAAGATATCTCCCGACAGCCAAGAACAAAATGGTCAAGGATTTTTATCCCGATACTCTCGGCTTCTCGCCGGTATCGGCCTCCGAGGACGGCTCTACCGTCTGGGAGCTGGATATCACAGAGTATGAGAACAAGAATCATGTTATCAAAGTAAACTGACAAAGGAAAGGAACGATCATTATGACCAGAGATCAGGCATTCGACAGATTGGAGCAGGTATTCAGAGACGTATTCGACGACGACAGCATCATCCTTTATGAGGATACTACTGCCGACGATATAGACGATTGGGATTCCATCGAGCATATCACCCTTATCGCCGCAGTTGAAAAGGAATTCGGTATGCGCTTCTCTATGGGAGAGGTCAGCGGGATGAAGGATGTCGGAGAGATGGTTACTATCCTGACCCAGAGAGCAACAAGATAAAATGAGGTGAGCAAATGGCTTTTGGACTCGTGCAGGGCGTCTCTGCCGATGATCTCGGAGGGATCGTCTCAGCATATCAGATCAGAGAAAACTGCCTCGACAGCGTCGTCTCGGCCGAGCTCATACGCCCTCTGCTGGAAAAGATCCTGGATAAGCTGGACGAGCCGCAGTTCTTCTTCGTCGAGCTGCCTTGCTCCGAGCAGGAGAGCAAGGAGCTTGGCGGGAATGTCACCCACAGAAAGGTGTATTACCTCGACGGCTGCACAAGGCAGGTCTCCCTTGCGATCCTGGACCGTTACGGCGAGCTGCTCATAAACGATGGCCTCACCTGCTTCGGCTTCGGCTCGAATAAGACCAACGACGAGGTCTATGTCATGGATTACCAGCAGATACAGGTCTACGGAATGACCAAATTCTTCGAGCAGGTATATAAGAGCCTTGGCATCCCAGAAACAGACCGGCTCAAAACGCTTTGGGATAATTTCTCCCCCGAGCACCCCGGAGCCAGCTCTTCTGTCGAGATAGAAGGGGAGCGCTGCGAGGATATAATCGAAAACCTCAGGGACGAGGGAATGTATTACGCGGAAACAAGATAGAGCAGGAGGAAAGAATATGAATATCTGGCATGACATCTCACCCAAGCATATCAACAAAGAAGAGTTTACAGCCGTTATAGAGATACCGAAAGGGTCTAAGATCAAGTATGAGCTTGACAAGGAGACAGGTCTGCTGAGGATGGACAGGATACTCTATACCTCGACACACTATCCGGCAAACTATGGCTTTATTCCCCGCACCTATGCTGACGACGGCGACCCGCTGGATGTTCTGGTGCTTTGCTCCGAGACACTTCAGCCCCTCTCGCTGGTGCAGTGCAGACCTATCGGTGTCATACTTATGCTTGATAACGGTGCCAATGATGAAAAGATCATCTGCATCCCCGTAAACGATCCGAACTATAACCAATACACCGATATAGCCAATCTGCCCAAGCACATTTTTGATGAGATGTCCCACTTCTTCACTGTATACAAGCAGCTTGAGGATAAAGACACAGTTATTGACGATGTAAGAGATGCTTCAGCAGCAAAGGAGATAGTCCAGCACTGCATCGACAACTACATCGAGACCTATTGCCGCTGATCCATGCCGCAGTAAGCAAGGGCGCAGATCTGAACACGGAGCGCATTTCCGGCAAGCTGCATCATAACCAGACCAAAGGGAGACCGAGTATGGTCTCCCTTTTTAGTTATGCCGGCTTGCAAAATGTCACGAGGCTTGGCTCTTGACCTGAAATTTGCCACAAATCCACACCGCCGCCGCAGATCATGCCTCGCCGGACGGTTGACCGGATCTCGGGTGGGTCAAACAAGTAACGAAAATGGCGTTCACACAAAATTTACAAATTGCTGAGCCGGGATTTTTGTAATAATTAAATGAGAAAACAAAATCATAAAGTGATGCCCGTACAGCTTTTTTGCCCCCATCTTCCAAAATAAGTACAAAAAAACGAACTGCATAGAAATTGTTTTGTAAAATTGTGCTTTTTTCAGGAAAAAGTGTTGACCTGCACAATATATTGTGGTATAATGTTCCTGAGGGATAATGCTTCTTTGCCTTTACGAACAGAGGGCCCTGCTCCGGCAGAGTCCGGCAAAAGCAGTCGGTTTTGTTCACAAAGCGTTCAAAGGTTACAGGAAAATGACTGCGGTTCGGCCAAATATTACAAAATTCCCGGTTTGTAGAAAGAGATTTGGTCAATATTTAAGGCAGCAGGGATGCTCCCTCGGAAAAAAATTTGGATTTGCTGTTGATTTTTCCGGATTTGTGGTGTATAATGATTACAGAGTGGTGAAAAGTGCAAAAAAGTGGGGATGTTTCCCTGAAATGCACAGCCGGATGGCAAAAGCCGCTCAGAATCAGGCGCATCGCGCCCGGGAGGTGAACACTTTGTCCGAGAATACAGGCCGTAAACCGACCCTTATGGGTACCTTCTACCAGTCTATGGATGCGAAGGGAAGAGTTACGTTCCCCGCCAAGCTGCGCGAGATCATCGGAGAAAGTTTTTTCATCACCCGAGGAAGCGACGGCTGCCTTTTCGTGTTCTCAGACGAAGAATTCTACAGCCGCGCCGAAAAGATCGGCAAGATGCCCATCTCTCAGGCCAGGGATCTCCAGCGTGCCTTTATGGCCAACGCCAGCGAGGTCGAGACGGACAAGCAGGGAAGAGTACTTATAACCCCTTCCCTCAGGGATTATGCCGGGCTCGATAAGGAAGTAGTCGTTATCGGCGTCTCTGACAGATGCGAGATCTGGGATAAACAGGCTTGGGAGAAGTTCAACGCCAGCGTCGATCTCGGCGCTCTTATGGATGCTTTGGAAGGTCTTGATTTCTGATGGAGTTTCGTCATTACCCTGTCATGCTCGCTGAGTGCCTCGAAGGGCTGGCAATAAAGCCTGACGGCCTCTATATCGACGGGACAGCCGGCGGCGCAGGGCATTCCGGCGAGATTGCCAGACGCCTTGACCCGGCCAAGGGCAGGCTCGTTGCTTTGGACAGAGACCCTGAAGCGGTCAGAACAGCCTCCGAAAGGCTGGCAGGGCTTCCTGCAAAGGTCGTAAAAGCTAATTATTCGGAAATGAGAGCCGTTCTGGACAGCCTCGGAGAGGACAGGGCGGACGGCATACTCCTCGACCTCGGCGTTTCAAGCTATCAGCTCGATAACGGAGCGCGCGGGTTCTCCTACCATCAGGATGCCCCGCTGGATATGAGGATGAGCTGCGAGGGGCTTTCTGCAAAGGACATAGTCAATACCTATCCGGCCGAAGAGCTCGGCAGGATCATCTTTGAATACGGCGAGGAAAAATATGCAAGAAGCATCGCCGCAAACATCGTCAGATACCGCAGCGAAAAAGAGATCGAAACCACCTTTGAACTGGCGGAGATAATCAAAAACTCGGTGCCCCAGAAGGTGAGACGGGGAAAGAACCCCTGCAAAAAGACCTTCCAGGCCATAAGGATAGCCGTCAATGACGAGCTCGGGCATCTGGATAAAGCACTGGACGAAGCCTTCGACTGCCTTAAAGTCGGCGGCAGGCTGGCAGTGATAACCTTCCATTCTTTGGAAGACAGACTGGTGAAGCAGAGATTCCGTTCCTTTGCAACGGGGTGTACCTGCCCGCCGGAATTTCCTGTATGTGTCTGCGGAAAGACCCCGAGAGGCAGGCTGCTGACAAATAAGCCTATTGAGCCCTCAGAGAAGGAGCTTTCCGAAAACAACAGGAGCCGCAGCGCCAAGCTGCGCATAATCGAGAGGATAAAATAAGATCGTAACAAACCTTCGGGTCGGTGATAAATATGACAGATATGACAGCACATAATCTTGCCTACGATTACAGTGCCTATGACGAGTCCGAAAGGATCGAAGAGGAAGAGCAGGAGAAGAAAAACTCCGCTGAGCTGGCAGGCAGGAGCCATAAAACAACAAGTATAATAAAAGTTCTCGCTATCGCTGTGGCAGTAATGGCTATCCTTTTTGCCATGATCTACGGCAGAGTAGAACTCACAAGCCTTTATTCCAAACAGAGCGAGCTTGAGACCGAGCTCTCAAGGCTCCAGAACGAGAATGTAAGCCTTGAATCCGAGCTGGCAAAGAAAACCGGCCTTACAAAGATCGAGGATTACGCCGAGAACCGCCTCGGGCTCAGAAAGCTCAACCGGGCGCAGATCGAGTATGTCGAGGTGCCTAAGGCATCTGTCGCCCAGGCCGCGGAGGCCGAGGACGATAACCTCTTTGTCGCCGTTAAACGGTGGTTTACAGGAGTCCTGGAATATATCGGGGCGCAGTGAATAAAATTATTACAGAAAGCTATGGACTTTTGTGCTTAGCTTTCTTGTTGTATAATGCTGACCTCGCTCCGGCAGGATATCGGAGCGGCACACGGCATCAGCTTCGCAGAGGGAGATCAGATGAAAGAAGCAAACAATCGGACGGATACGCCGAATAAGATAATGAAAAATCGCCTGACACGAACTGTAGTCATAGCTATGTTCGCTGTCGTGATATGGATAGTCATACAGGTCTTCAAAGTCGCTGTAACAGAAGCCTCAAAATGGCAGGAGCTGGCCAATTCCCAGCAGGTGCGCAGCACTGTTACTCCCGCCTCCAGAGGGACTATCTATGACGCCAACGGTCAGGTGCTTGCGCAGAGCGCAACAGTTTACAACGTCTACTGCGACCCGGTAATGCTCTGGGATTCATACCTGAACAAAAGGGATGAGCGTATCAAGGAGCTTACCGATCTCATAAGCGAGGAGAAGAACAGCCAGAAGAAGGCGGAGTATCAGGCAAAGCTGGCAGCTACAAAGCCCGCCCAGCAGACCTTCGACGAGCTGGTGCAGTTCCTTTCAGCAAAGCTCGGAGTCGAGACCGCCGAGGTCTCGGAGAGATGCCAGAACCGCAAATCCCAGTATGAGGTCATCAAGAAGAACGTCGATAAGACTACTGCCGCCGAGATCGAGAAATATCTTACCGATGCAGACCTGGACGGCGTCCGCTGTGAGCCTACTACAAAAAGATTCTACCCGCAGGGAGCCCTTGCTTCCAATGTTATTGGGCATTTAAGCTACGACGGTGACGGCATCTACGGCCTTGAAGCCTACTACGACGACCGCCTTCGCGGTATCGACGGAAGAGTCATCACCGCTACAGCCCGCGACGGAACAGAGATACCTTACAGATACAGACAGTCCTATGAAGCGCAGGACGGCTCCTCGCTGGTGCTGAACATAGACGTCAATATCCAGTATCAGCTTGAAAAAGCCCTGGAAAAGGCCTGCATCAAGAGCAAGCCCCATGACCGCGCCTGCGGTATCATTATGAATGCAAAGACCGGCGCTGTCCTGGCTATGGCGACAAATTACAGCTACGATCCGAACAATCCCGCCGAGATCAACGACGAGAATGCAGCCCTGAAGCTGGCAGGGCTTCCGGAGAATTCTCCGGAATACAAAAAGATCCAGCTTGAAGCCTGGAGCACACAGTGGAAGAACAAGGCCATCTCCGAGCTCTATAACCCCGGCTCGGTTTTCAAGGTCATCACAGGCTCTTCGGCGCTGGAAGATAAGGTCATAACCCTTGAGGATACCTTCTCCTGCAATACCTTTATCCAGGTCGCAGAGGAGAAGATGCACTGCTGGTCCAACAGAGATCACGGTATGCAGAATCTTGCTCAGGCTATGACCAACTCCTGCAACCCCGCATTCATACAGATAGGTCAGAGATTGGGAGTCGAAGAGTTCTCCAAGTTCTTCAAGGCCTACGGCTTTACAGAAAAAACAGGCATCGACCTTCCCGGCGAGGCCGACCCGATATACCACAGGGCAGAGAATATGTCCATAGTCGATCTGGCAGCCTCCAGCTTCGGCCAGTCCAACAAGATAACCCCGATACAGATGATAACAGCCTACTGCGCAGTTATCAACGGCGGATATCTCGTTACCCCGCAGGTCGTAGACAAGGTCATCGACCCGAAGGGCAACGTTGTGGTGGATAATGAGCCGGTCATTAAGAGGCAGGTCATTTCCGCTGAAGTCTCCGCAAGAATGAGATCTATCCTCGAAAACGTTGTTACAGGCGAGCCGGGCTCCAACTCCTATATCAAGGGCTACCGTATCGGAGGAAAATCCGGTACTTCCCAGAAGCTGGACGAGGACGTTACAGGTAACACCTACGTCGCATCCTACTGCGCCTTCGCTCCCGCCGACGACCCTGAGATCGTTATGCTCGTCATGGTCGATCACCCGACAGGCGAGGACTATTACGGCTCTCAGGTCGCAGCACCTATCTGCGTCGAGGTCTTTGAGCAGGTGCTCCCGTATCTCGGCTATTTCCCGACTTATACCGACGACGAGCTCTCTGAGCTCCAGGTAAATGTCCCCAATCTGGAATTCACCCAGCCTTTCGACGCCAGGGAGACCCTTACGGATCTCGGCCTGAGCGTAAGAGTCGTCGGCTCGGGCAATACAGTATATAAGCAGATCCCGTCGGCTGTGAATGTTGAGAAAGGCAGTACGGTCATCCTCTACACCGAGAGCGACTATATGATCGAAAACGCGATCGTCCCCAACATCGCCGGGCTCACAAGAGAACAGGCCAAGACAGCCCTGAAAACTGTCGGGCTCAACCTCAGCTCGGAGGGAAGCGCTGTCGATCAGGCCGATGCAGTCGCATCCACCGATCAGAATTTCGCACCGAACACCGAAGCCCCCGTCGGCTCCGCAGTTTCAGTGACCTTTATCACAAAAAATGTAGGATCGCAGTAAATATGGCAATATCAAGAGAGAAGGAATGGATATGAAACTTTACGATATGTTCAGAGATATCGCAGAGGTCTCCCTGCCGGACAGAGAGATCACCGACGTTACCTCCGATACCCGCCGCGAGTTAGCACCGGGGTTCGTCTTTGTCTGCATTAAAGGAAATACCTTTGACGGACATAACGCCGCCCGGGATATGCTCGATAAGGGCGCTGCTGTCATCGTCTGTGAGAGAGACCTCGGGATAGAGCAGCAGATAATCGTCAAGGATACAAGAGAGATATATCCAAGGCTCTGCGCCAGATATTTCGGAGACCCGCAGCGCTCTCTGAAGCTCATCGGCGTTACCGGGACCAACGGCAAGACAACGATAACCACCGTCCTCAAAAAAGTTCTGGACGGCTTCGGCAAAAAAGTCGGGCTCATTGGCACCTGCCAGAATGAGATCTGCGATAAGATCCTCCCTGCTGTCCGCACTACTCCTGAGCCCTATGAGCTCTTCGAGCTGTTCAGACAGATGGTGGACGCAGGCTGCGAGTATGCCGTAATGGAAGCCTCCTCTCAGGGGCTGGAGCAGAAGCGCCTCGGGCCCTGCAAATTTGCTGTCGGCATCTTTACTAACCTGACTCAGGACCATCTCGATGTCCACGGGACTATGGAGAACTACTATCAGGCCAAAAAACTCATGTTCGATGTTACCGCTCAGGCAATAATCAATATCGACGATTTCTACGGCAGACGCTTTATGGAAGAAGTCGCCTGCCCGAAGAATACTTATTCCGCAGAGACAAAAGCCGATTTCTATGCCGAGGATATCCTCCTTTCAGCCAGCGGCGTAAAGTATGTCTACTGCGACGGAAAGATCAAGCATAATGTTGATTTCAAGATGCCCGGAGTGTTCAATGTCTCCAATTCTCTCGCCGTTATCGCCTGCTGCGAGACCCTGGGCTTTGAGGCCGAGGCCGCTATCAGGCAGCTCAATAAGATGCACGGCGTCCGCGGCAGAGCAGAGGTCGTTCCGACAGGCAGGGATTTTACAGTCATCTGCGATTACGCGCATACACCGGACGCTCTGGAAAATGTCCTTTCCGCTATAAGGAACAGCTCGACAGGTAAGGTAAAGTGTCTCTTCGGCTGCGGCGGCAACCGCGATGCCACCAAGCGCCCGCTTATGGCTGCTGCTGCTGCGGATAACGCCGATTTCCTTATCGTTACATCCGATAACCCCAGAAATGAAGACCCGGAGGATATCATAAACGACATCCTTAAAGGTCTGGAAGGGAAGAATACCCCCTATATCAAGATCACAGACAGGCGCGAGGCTATCCACTGGGCTGTCAAGAATGCCGAGAAGGACGATATCATCGTTCTCGCAGGCAAAGGCCATGAGGATTATCAGATCCTCGCCGGCGGCGTCAAGATACACTTCGACGAGCGCGAGGTAGTCGCAGAAGCGCTGGCTGAATGTGCAGCCGCAAACTGAGTCAAGGAGATGGTAGTATGGAAAAAATGAGCCTTGCCGAGATAGTCTCTGCGGTGGACGGCAGCTTCGGCTATCCCGCCGAGCAGCTTATCGAAAGTATCACCACCGATACCAGAGACATCGGGCAGAATTCCGTGTTCATCGCTCTTAAAGGCGATAAGTTCGACGGCCACGATTTCGCAGCCGATGCTATGAGTTCCGGCGCAGCCGCTGTCATTACGGAAAGACCTGTCGAGGGAGCAAAGTGCATCATCGTCGATTCTACAGCCAAGGCGCTGCTGGATCTCGCCCATTACTACCGCATGAAATTCGATATCCCCCTGGTCGGGATAACAGGCTCTGTCGGGAAGACGACGACCAAGGATATGATAGCCTGCGTAGTATCGCACGGCTTCAGGACACTCAAGACCGTAGGCAACCATAACAATGAGATAGGCGTTCCCCATACCCTCTTCGGGTTGGATAACAGCTTTGGAGCCGCCGTGATCGAAATGGGAATGAACCACGCAGGAGAAATGTCAAGACTGTCCCTCTGTTCTGCACCGACGATCTGCGTTATAACCAATATCGGTGTTTCGCATATCGAGAACCTGGGTTCGCAGGAAAACATCCTCCGCGCTAAAATGGAGATACTCGACGGCGCTTCACCCGATGCCCCGCTGATCCTGAACCGCGACGATAAATTCCTTGCTTCGGCTGATGTAAGGAGCGGCAGGGAAGTAATGTACTACTCCGTCAAGAAACGCGATTGCGACGTTTATGCCGCAGATATCGCTCCCGACGGAAGCGGCGTCGCCTTTACTGTCGTCTATAAGGGCGGGAAGTATAAGGCAAGGATCAATGCTCTCGGAGAGCATAATGTCAAGAACGCTCTCGCCGCCTTCTGTGTAGGCGTAAGGCTCGGGATCGATCCGGCTGTGTGCGCTGCCGCTATTGCGGATTATACTCCCGAAGGCCTGAGACAGAACATCAAGTCTGTCAAGGGAATGACATTTATCGTTGATTGCTACAACGCCGCGCCGGACTCTATGAAGGCTGCGCTGTCTGTCCTCTCGCAGGTCAGGATCAAGGAAGGCGGCAGAAGGTTCTGCGTCCTGGGAGATATGCTGGAGCTGGGTAAAAACTCCAGGACCTACCATAAGCAGGTAGGAGAATGTGTCCCCTCATCGGGCACCGATGCGCTCTTCTGCTTCGGAGAGAATTCCGTCTGCTATATCGAGGGCGCAGTAAAGAAAGGCTTCGACGAAGCCTCCTGCAAGCATTTCGAGACCCGTGAGGCGCTTGCCTCCGAGCTCAGATCGCAGCTCAGAGAAGGCGACGCTGTCCTCTTCAAAGGAAGCCGCGGGATGAAGCTGGAAGAGGTCGTAGAGAGCCTTGAGTGATACCCTCGGCGGTGCTCTGCTCCGCTCGCTGCCGATGCTGGCGGCAGCAGCCTCTCCGTTCCTGCTGGGGCTGCTGATGATCCCGTTTCTGCGCCGGCTCAAGACCGGCGGCAGAGAGCTCCGGATAGGCAGCCGCTTTTTGAAGGACGGCTCTGAGCCCTCTCTCGGGGGAGCAGTAGCCGGTATATCCTTCGCAGTATGGTTTTTCACCGCTGCTCTCGTAAACGGTCTGCCGGAGAAAAATGTGGGGAGGGATACCCTTCCGGCACTGATATTGTCAGGCTGCTTCGTGGTCATGATGACCGCTGTCAGCGGCTATGACGAGTTCATTAAAAAGTTCAGAGGTCAGGCGGCAGGGGTCAAGCCGCTTTTGCGTTTTATTTGCGAATATTTGCTCTGCTTCTCTCTGACGGTCCTGACCGATCTCTATTCCGGCCGCGATACGGCCGTACTTCTGCCGTTCTCTCTGGGATATATCGAGTTCGGCATTCTCTATTATCCGCTGACAGCGCTCTTTATGATGCTCTGTATCGGCGCATTCAAACTGCATTTCTGCCTCGGAGACGATTATTCACGCTCCGAAGACGGGCTCAGCGAGCTGTCGGGAGCCCTCTCCCTTGCCGCTGCAGCCATAGCGTGTACCATCGCGCCTTCGGCCTCGGCAAGACTCCTTTCACAGCTCGCAGGAGCGGTCTGCGCCGGGATGCTTGTCTGGACATTCAAGCCCTCCAAGCTGATCTCCGGGCATTCGGGTGCTTCTTTTATCGGTGCTGCATTCGCAGCAGCAGTGATGCTCTCCAAGCTGGAGCTGATGTTCCTGCTGGCAGCGCTGCCGCAGATTGCAGACTCCGCATTTGCCCTGATAAATCACATAAGATCAAAACGCCTGCCCCGGGGCAGTGAGGAGAACGATCCTAAAAAGACTCTCCATGCAGCCCTCTCCGAGTCAGGCTTCAGTAATACTGCGATACTCCTGATCTTCGCCGTAATGGGCGCGATCTCCTGCGCTCTCTGCGCAGTTTTCGGAGTATACGCTCTTTCCAAACGTTTCTAAGGAGGTCATAGATTTGGCTGAATATACCGCCGATGGCTATTACGAGCCCTCGGAGATACCCGAGGAGGCCGCGCCCGAGACCGAGCCCACGGCCGAAGAGCCCGAAAAGCCCAAGGCACCTCCCGCACCGAAGGTCGCTCAGGCGAGAAAAAAGATCAATTTCAGATTCATAACCGCAGATATCGATAAGCCGTTCTGTATACTCGTTCTGGCTCTGCTGGTGTTCGGGATAGTGATGATGTTCTCCGCCAGCTATGCCTATGCTCTCTCTGAGCACGGCGACGGCTACTATTTCGTGACAAAGCAGATCAAATCCGCAGTCCTCGGGCTGGTGATGATGTTTCTGGTCTCGTTCCTGGATTATCACTTCTTCCAGACGACTTTCGTCGCCTACGGTATCTTCGTGCTTACCGTCGGGCTGACGTTTATCACGACTTTCATCGGCTCCACCACCGCCGATGCGACCCGATGGCTCGACCTCGGATTTATCCAGCTCCAGCCTTCAGAGCTTATGAAGGTCGGCTTCATAATCATCTTCGCCTTTATTATGGCCGTCAATTTCCCGTATTTCAAGAAATGGCAGTTCTCGATATTGCCCTTCGCCGTTATAATGGCGCTGGTCATAGGCGTCCTCTTCCTGCAAAGACATATGTCTGCCGTTATGCTCATCGCGATAATCGGTCTTACCATGATGTATGTCAGCGGGATGCCGAAAAAGCATTTCTTTATCTTTGTCGGGGCAGCAGCTCTGCTGGGCGGTCTTGCTATCCTTTATAAGGTCTTCGTTGCCAAGGATTTCGGCTATATCACCGACCGTATCCAAAGCTGGCGCGACCCTCTCTCCGACCCGACTGACAAGACCCTCCAAACCTATAATTCCCTGATAGCCATAGGCTCCGGCGGGATATTCGGGCTGGGCTTCGGTGAGTCAAGACAGAAATACCTCTACCTCCCGGAATCGCAGAACGACTTTGTTTTCTCCGTTGTCTGCGAGGAGCTGGGGCTTGTCGGAGCCCTGACAGTAATCCTGCTGTTCGTTATGTTCATCCTCAGAGGCTTCTATATCGCCAGCCACGCCAAGGACCGCTTCGGGATGCTTATCGCAACAGGCATCACAATCCAGATCGGCGCTCAGGCGCTCCTGAATATCGCCGTTGCCACAAACGCCTTCCCGAATACGGGTATCTCGCTTCCGTTCTTCAGCTACGGAGGCACAGCGCTGGTCATCCAGCTTGCAGAGATGGGGATACTCCTCAGTATCTCAAGACAGTCCCATACAAGAAAATGATCCATCTGCCGCAGGCATAGCTTGCGGCAGATGCTATGGATTGACAAATCAGTTATTTTGGTATATCATTGAATCTGGAGAGATCGTTATGCTTAGAGTTTTGCTTGCCGGCGGCGGTACTGCCGGACATATCAACCCCGCACTGGCTATTGCCGAGATCATCAAGGAGCATCATCCCGATGCGGAATTCTGCTTCGCGGGCAACCCCGGGAAGCTGGAGGCCAAGCTCATCCCCCAGGCCGGATACCGCTTCGAGCCCATAAAGATCGAGGGCATACAGCGTAAGATCAGTGTCGGCAATATAGGGCGCAATTTCAAGGCCGCTCATTACCTCATCCATTCCGGCAGAAGAGCCAGGAAGATCATAACCGATTTCAAGCCCGATCTCGTTATCGGAACAGGCGGATATGTCTCCGGGCCGATAGTCAGGATGGCTGCAAAGATGGGCATAAAGACCGCGATCCATGAGGCCAATGCCTTTGCCGGAGTTACTACAAAGCTGCTGAGCAAGAATGTTGACCGCATTATGCTCACAGTCAAGGAGACCAAGAACCTTGACCCGGCAGTAAAGAATAAAGTAACTGTTACCGGCCTTCCCGTAAGACACGCCTTCGAGAAGAAGAGCAAGAGCGAAGCCAGACGGGAGCTGGGCTTTTCCGACAGCGATATCGTCATCCTCTCCTGCGGAGGGAGCCTCGGCTCAAAGACCATAAACGATACCGCTGCAAGGCTCTTTAAATGGTATTCGGAGACAGGCAGCAATGTCTGCCATATCCATTCTTACGGTACATATAAGGATTATTCGGGCTTTACCGAAGAGCTGGAGCGCTCCGGCGTCAAGGTCAGGGGCAATAAGAGATATATCATAAGCGAGTATGTCAATATGCCGCTGGCGCTGACAGCCTGCGATCTTGTTATCACCCGCTGCGGTGCCAGCACACTTACCGAGCTGGAAGCCGTCGGCAGGGGAGCGATACTCATCCCCTCTCCCGTAGTCGCGGAAAATCATCAGTATCATAACGGCATGGTCCTGGAGCGCGCCGGGGCCGGCTTTGTGTTCGAGGAGAAGGATCTGGGAGAGGATACCGTCAAGGATAAAGTAGCAGAGCTCATCGCCTCTCCCGAAAAGCTCGCAGAGCTTTGCAGAAATGCAGCATCACTTTATATCGGAGATACAAACGAAAGGATCTATGAGACCCTCCGCGGGCTCATTGAGCCGATACTTTCCTCTAAGGAGAAATAAATGTCAGCAAGAAAATCAGGATCTATGGATCCTATCCAGTTGCCGGATCAGGATCAGATAAGGAACCTCTCAGGCGGATATGTAAACAGCAGGAGGGTCTATAAGGAAAGCAGCATAGACGATTTTACAAATGCCGTAAGGCCGAATTTCGACAGCGCTGCTCCCATAAAAGTCCCCGAGCGGACAGAGCAGAATGAGACCCCCCTCGATGAGATGGATAAGCTCATCGAGGAGGAAAAGAAAAAGCAGCAGAACAAAACAAAACGTCGCGGCTATAAAGTCGGCGGAAAGTATGTCGCCGCCTGGCTGGTCAGACGTATCGTGATAATAGCTGTCTGTGTCCTGCTGTTCGCTATAACCTTCCTGCCGCCCATCACTCTCTCGACCTCCGAGGGAGAAGTCCTCTCCGGGGACATCTTTGGCAGCAAGAGCGTCTCGCAGCTCAGACAGGAAGTTCTGGCAAATGACTTTGTATACAATATCGACGCCATGAGCTCCGAGCTCCCGAAGAATTACAGAGTCTGCACAGTAAAGATCGATCTTAAAAACTTTTCCCCCTATAAGGTCATCCTGCCGGGGTTCAGCGTCGTTACCAGCGATGTTATGTATAAGGACAAGATAATCTCCGCAAGGCTCGATGACGGAGAGTGTGAGATCAGCCCCTTCTCTGTAAAGACAGTTACCGTTGAAGTGCTTATCAACGTCAATGAGCTGACCACAGAGCAGTTCGATAAGTTGATGACCAGTATCATACTCAGGACAAACGGCCTGCGCAAGAAGCTCGGGCCTATCTCCATACCGACTGTTCCTGCTTTTGTTTTCGTCAGCGATTCTCTGGAATACAACCTAGAGGCCTGAGAATATCAGCCCGCTTTCACTCCTTTGCGCACCGCAGCATAGTATACTGCATAACAAAACTGCAAAAAGGAGCGGGTCGTTATGCAAAAGCTGGTCATCGAGGGCGGAAATCGTCTCAGCGGAGAACTGAACATCCAGGGAGCAAAAAACAGCGCACTCCCCCTGCTCGCCGCCTGTATCCTTGCAGACGGAGAGACCATGCTGCATAACTGCCCCCGGCTCAGCGATGTCTATGCCGCCTGCCGGATATTGGGCTCTCTGGGCTGCGAGTGTAAGGCTGACGTCAATGATATCACAGTAAAAGCTCTGTCGCCCTGCGGCTGCTGTGTCCCGGATGAGCTGATGCGCGAGATGCGCTCGTCGATAGTCTTTCTCGGGGCTGTCCTGGGAAGAGTCGGGGAGTGTTCCCTTTCTTTTCCGGGAGGCTGCGAGCTTGGACCGAGACCTATCGATATGCACCTTGCCGCCCTGAGAAAAATGGGCGCAGAGATAACAGAAAGATACGGCCTCCTGCATTGCGTCTGCAAGAGCGGGCTCAGGGGCGCCGATATAAATCTAGGGTTTCCATCCGTCGGCGCGACAGAGAATGTCATGCTGGCGGCCGTCAGAGCCCGGGGAGTGACGAGGATACTTAACGCCGCCAGAGAGCCGGAGATCACCGATCTGGCGCAGTTCCTCAAATGCTGCGGAGCCAGGATAACAGGCGAAGGCAGCGGAGCTGTTACAGTCGAAGGAGTCGAAAAGCTCCATGGCTGCGAATACAGCGTTATGCCCGACAGGATCGCCGCCGCGACGATGATGTCTGCTGCCGCTGTGACAGGCGGGGAGCTGGAGCTCATCGGCGCAAGAGCCTCAGACCTGGGTGCAGTTATTCCGGTGTTCGAGGAAATGGGCTGCCGGATCTATACCTATTCCGACAGGCTCTATATCTCAAGAAGAGGTCAGCTCTCGGCCGTGAGCCTTATACGGACTATGCCTTATCCCGGGTTCCCGACTGACGCTCAGGCTCCCGTCATGGCAGCTCTGGCGACAGCCTGCGGGACCAGTATGATAGTAGAGAATATATTTGAAAACAGATACCGCCATGTGGATGAGCTGGCAAGAATGGGAGCTTCGATCAAGGCGGAGGGAAAAGTCGCAGTGATCGACGGTGTCCCGCGGCTTTACGGAGCTAAGGTAAGAGCGATGGATCTGCGCGGAGGCGCTGCACTGGCTGTCGCAGCCCTCGGAGCAGAGGGGATCACCGAGATCTCCGATATCAAATACATCGACCGCGGCTATGAGTCGCTGGAGAGTCAGCTCCGGGCATTGGGAGCTAAGGCAAGACGTGAGAGTTTCTGAAGAGGGAAAGCATAAATGAAGGATATTGTAAAGAGTCAGATAAATGACGAATATAAAGTCCAGAACGGGCGAAAAGTCAGGGTCAACCGCCGCAGACGGCGCTCTAACCTCATGACCTACTGCGCCATAGCGGTGGCAGTTTTTACTGCCATCGGTCTTGTCGTCTGCCTGAACTTCCTCTTTAACCTCAAGGAAGTCAGAGTCGAGGGCGTCTCGCTCTATACCAACGATCAGATACTTCTGGTCGGCGGTGTCGAAAAGGGCGCCAATCTTATAAGGACTAATACCTCGATCATTGAACAGAGGCTTGTGGAAACGCTGCCATATATCGAAAAGGCAACAGTCAGCAAGGATTACCCGAATTCCCTGAACATCAAGATAGTCGAGGCCAGGAAATCCGCAGATATCGAGCAGAACGGCGCTTACTATGTTATCTCAACAGCCGGGATGATACTTGAAGCGGGAAACCAGTTCCACGACCCGGAGCTGCCTCTCATAAAGGGTTATACTATCAAGGAGCCGGAGATAAATAAGGAGCTCACTTCCGAGGACAGTGTCAAGACAAAGGTGCTGCTCCAGCTCCTGAAAGAGATCAGAGAAGCCAAATTCTCCGGGATAACTGTCATCGACCTGACGGAGAGAAACGATATCGTAATGATGTATAAGGACAGGATCGAGCTCAGAGTCGGCAGCTCCTTCGATATTCCCCATAAGCTGAGAGACCTCAAAGCTGTCATCGACACCCGGTTGGAGGCCGACTTCGAGGGGACTCTTATCTATAACGGAGTCAACAGCGGTATTTCGGCTATAACCAAGGCCGCCAGAGAGGCCGCCGCAGCTGAAGCAGCCAAGCGGAACGCAGGCAAGAGCGACTATCGCTCTACTCTTACCCACGATTTCGGAGACCTTCCCAGAGAGCCCGAGGTCCCTGCTGAACAGCAGCAGACACCAGCCGGAGAACAGGAATATACAGGCTGGCAGTAAGGTCCCGTCATTTTGAACAATATGACCAAAAAAATGTACCCATTTTTATACAAATGCTGAAATTTTGCGGTTATGAAGCGCTGCTATCTTTACAATTTCAGCGCTTTGTGATAGAATAATTATATATTTATGGTATTAGGGGAAATTATGTCTGTTTGGCCCTGATACCCCCGATGAATGTAAAAATTTTCGGATGAAACAATAATATAAGTAGGAGGAACAGTTTATGTCTTATGAGTATGTTGAAGCACCTGTTGAGGGAGCAAGGATCAAGGTCATCGGTGTCGGCGGCGGCGGCGGAAACGCACTTAACTGCATCGCAAGCCAGGGTATCACCGGAAACGTTGATTATATAGCTATAAATACAGACATCCAGGCTCTTAAAAATTCCAAGGCTACCGAGAAGATCCAGATCGGCGCTAAGCTGACCCACGGCCTCGGCGCAGGCGCAAAGCCCGAGATCGGCGAGGCTTCCGCACAGGAAAGCAAGGATGAGATCAGCGAGGTCATCAAGGACGCTGATATGGTCTTTATTACAGCCGGTATGGGCGGCGGAACAGGTACAGGAGCCGCTCCCGTAGTTGCTGAGATCGCTCAGGAGATGGACAAGCTCACAGTCGCTGTAGTTACAAAGCCCTTCAAGTTCGAGGGCCCCAAGAAGATGGAGAAGGCTGAAAAGGGTATCGCCGCTATGCTTTCGCACGTTGACGCCCTCATCGTTATCCCCAACCAGAACCTCCTCACCGGCGGCCAGAAGCTGACAATGCGCCAGAGCTATGCTCTCGCAGATGAAGTCCTGAAGAATGACGTTATCTCCATCGCTGAGATCATCACAAGACATGACGAGATCAATGTTGACTTCGCTGATATCACTACTATTATAAAGAACGCAGGCTTCGCTCATATGGCTAAGGGTCACGGCTCCGGCAAGGATAAGGTCGCAGATGTCGTTGGCCAGGTCATCTCAAGCGATCTGCTTGAGACCTCTATCAAGGGCGCTAAGAGGCTCCTCGTTAACATCACTATGAGCGAGGATATCGTTGTCGATGAGATCGACGAGCTGACCAACGCTATCACTGAGGCTGTTGATGAGGATGCCGAGATCATCTTCGGTAACGGCTATGACCCCGATATGAACGACGAGGTCTATGTTACCGTTATCGCAGCGGATTTTGACGACGCTGCAAAAGCTGCCGAGAGCGCAAAGAGAGCTACATTCTCCGCAAGCTATAAGCCTTCTGAGGATGACGCTAAGGCAGATGCCGAGGCAAGACATAAGGCAGGAGTCAAGGCTGCCGATAATCCCGGTTATTACGACGACATTTTCAATATTTTCAAGACAAAGTAAGATCGCGTAGGACGGGCATTTATAATGTTCGTCCTGCTTGCTTTTTAATAATTCTTTGATAATTTGTTCATCAAATAGTAAAAATGCACAAAATTATAATGGGCTTTTTGTAAGTTTGTATGAACTTTTGGAAATCGAGTCAAATCAGTTGAAAATTAATTCCGAATAATGTATAATAAAAATGATAAAATTATCGCATGGAGGTATTGAAATATGGCAAATAACGGATATCTGAGAACGGTCAGAATGGGCGGTTTCGATAAGTCTGACGTTCTTGCATACGTTGACGATCTCAACTCCAAGATCTATAATCTTGAGACTAAAGTAAAGGATCAGGAAGAGACGATCGCCCGCCTCGAAAAGAACGCCGACGGCGCAAATGCCGATTTTGAAGGCAAGGCTGAGCTGGAAAAGAAGGTCGAAGAGGCTAAGAATAAAGTCGCTGAGCTCATGGCTTCTACCGATACTATGAAGGTCCAGATCGCTGACTACGAGCAGCAGATCTCTGAGAAGAATCAGGAGATCGACCGCCAGAAGGAAGAGATTGAAGACCTCAAGGATAAGCTCCAGACCGCTGAGTCCAACGCAGGTCAGGCCGCTGCTCCCGCTTTCGACCTCGGAAGCGTGTTCATTGAGGCTCAGAATACCGCTAATAAGATCGTTACCGAGGCTAAGAAGGCTGCTCAGAATATGACTGCCGAGGCTGAGACCCAGGCTAACCAGATCATCGATGACGCCAATAACCAGGCTGAGTCTACCGTTACAAGCGCTCAGGCTGAGGCTACCAGAACTCTTGAGACCGCTAAGGCCAGCGCCGCTACAATGACAGCTACCGCCAGAGCTGAAGCAGACGCTGTTACAAATAAGGCTAACTCTGACGCAGCAGCTACAACAGCTAAGGCTGAAGCAGATGCTAAGAAGATGATCGACGATGCTACCGCTGAGGCAGGTATCATCAGAGCTAAATCCGCTGACCTCAGAGCTTCTGTTAAGTCTGAATACAGCAACCTTAACGAGAATATTACTCAGGTCATCTCCACTCTTCAGGATCTCTTCGGCGCCAGCATCGGCTCCGCTAATAAGGCCAGAGACCTTATCGACGACGGCCTTGCTCTGGTAGAGGAATAATGTCCGAGATACGGAAGATCAACGCCCAGCAGCTCAAGGAGCAGTGCTCGGAGCTCCGCTGCGGCGATAAGATCCTCCTGACAGGATATGTCTATACTTCGCGTGATGCAGCCCATAAAAGGATAATGTCGCTTATAGAACAGGGCAAGGAGCTGCCTTACCCCATCGAGGGCGCTGTTATCTATTACGCCGGGCCGACTCCTGCTCCCGAAGGCAAGCCTATAGGTTCCTGCGGGCCGACGACCTCCGGTAGGATGGATCGCTTCGCCCCTAAACTGCTGGATATGGGCCTCGCCGGGATGATCGGTAAGGGAGAGCGCAGCCGCGAGGTAAGAGATGCCATCGTCAGGAATAAAGCGATATATCTTTGCGCAGTCGGCGGCGCCGGAGCGCTCGCCTGTAACTGCATAAAAAGCTGCGAGGTCATCGCCTTTGAAGACCTCGGATGCGAATCGGTAAAATGCCTCTATGTCGAGGATTTCCCCCTGATCGTCGCTAACGACAGCGCCGGCGGAGATATCTTCGAGCAGGGAAGAGCACAGTATGCCGAGTTATAGAGTTATGAGGACGTCCGCAGAGAGCCGTGAACCTGACTCTCTGCGGTTTTTTATTTCGTCAAAATAACTATTATAGCTTTGGGAAATATGTTGAATGATACAAATATTTCGGCTTTATTAATTTTTTTTGAAAGTTTGCTTGACTTTAAAATACCAGAATGTTATTATATAATTACATCTTGGACGAATGGTGAGGTATGCTTTGATGGTCAAAGATGGGCGTGACCCTCTGAAAAAGCTGAGCAGCGAGGATCTGATAGGGCTGTGCAGAAGCGGCGATGCAGGCGCTCTTTCAGAGCTTATCAGCAGATTTGCTCCGGCGGTCATAAAGCGTGCCGAGTCCTTTAAGGGTGAGTTTTGGGATGATCTCGCACAGGAGGGCTTTTTAGCTTTGCTCGGTGCTGTCAAGACCTACTCCCCCGACAGAGGCGCCTCTTTTGCGACCTATGCCCAGCTTGTTGTCAAGAACAGAATGATAAGCGTATTCAAGCGTGTCAGCTCGGATCACGACGAGCTTCCGGATGAGTTTGATCTTCCGGACGACCCTTCGGAGTCTCCTGAGAATGTGGTATTGGAGCAGGAATCGCTGGATGAGCTCTACCGTAAGATCGAAAGCTCACTTTCAAAGCTGGAGTTCGATGTCTTCAAGCTCTATGCCGCTGGGTTCAGCTACGAGAGTATATCCCAGAAGCTGAGTATTACTGAAAAGACAGTCGATAACGCTGTCCAGAGGATGCGCAAAAAGCTCAGAAACGTTTTAAGATGATAATATGGCCTTTTAGCTTAATTGCAGAGCGTTGTTAGTTTTCTACAAAGATATCGGTGCGAGTCCGATCGGGGCAAAATTTTTTTAGCGAGGTAAAGAAGTATGTACGAGGACAAGACATTAGTATGCAAGGACTGTGGCAATGAGTTCGTTTTCACCGCAGGCGAGCAGGAGTTTTATGCTGAGAAAGGTTTCGTAAACGAGCCTCAGCGCTGCAAGGCTTGCCGTGACGCAAGAAAGAATGCGTCGAAGGAAGGCAGACAGATGTATGAAGCTGTTTGCGCTAACTGCGGCAACGTTGCTAAGATCCCCTTCAAGCCCAGAGAGGACAGACCTGTTTACTGCAGCGAGTGCTTTGCACAGATGAAGCAGGATCAGGCTTGATAGATTGCAGCATCCTTAAATCAAACTAGTCCGGAAACGCCGTGAGGTCTGCGCCTTGCGGTGTTTTTTGTATAATGTGCTTAACTGAGATGCCGCTGATGTGTGCAATGCTACAGAAATCAGGAAAAGGTGAGTGCCCGGTCAGGATTTGTCGTAATTATATATAGATCATATTATTGGGAGGGATCTTTATGTTTAGGAAAATTCTTTGTGTTATCTCTGCGATACTGATACTGACCGCTTGCTCTTCCGGGGACAGCACAGCGTCGGGGGAGTCCGGCCCCGGAGATACAGCAGACACCGGGCTGAATTACGGCAAGGTCATGCCGGAGGACGCCTATCAGAATTACGAAAAGGTAGCCGGGAAAAGCTATAAGCATCTCAATATGCCTGAGGTCATAGTTCCCGAAAAGTTTGAGAGAGCTTATAAGGTGGATTTTAACCTTCTGCCCCCTGACTGTGACAAGGACAAGGTGGTAAAGCTGTTCAAAGACTTTCTTGGAGATAACTGCCTTGAACCTGAAACTGTCGGAACAGGAGGTGTGATCGTCAGAAAGATCGACCCAAAGGCGGCTGATGAGAATTCAGTCTACGTTGGCGACGGGAGCTTTTCAGATGACGGCTTTTTCAGTCTTTATCTTAAATCAAGACAAATGCAGGCCCCTGAGGACTATGACGAATCTCAGACTAAGCATTACCGCGTTTCTACCGACGGAGGGACGGTTATCGAATTTGCAGGCTCAGACACTACTGTTGCTCAGGAGGCAGGTCTGATCGAAAAGCAGCTCTCGGATTTAATGGGCGATACCTTCGGCCCCTATACCTACGGCATCGACGAGATGCATATTACCGGGTTCGGTGAGATCGGGGCAAACGGTTCGGTCAGGATAGAGGGGATACCGCTCCAGTATATTGCCTCCAGATATGAAAAGAAGCTGGATGCCTATACTCTGGAGACTGACTATGTCGCCTTTAACTACGCAAATGTCAATGACAATAACGAAATAAGCAATATCGCAGGGGAGCTACCGAATTTTCTCGGCAAGACCGAGCTGGACGGTCTTATCCCCATTGAGCGCGCCGCCATGCTTGCGGACAACGCCATAAAGGATGAAACTGTCTACGAGATCGCGGATGTAAGACTGATGTACTGTGCGCTTATCAAGTACCCGCTGCGCAATTCCGAAGGGTATTATTCCCCGGAGCATGATACCCGCGCATCTATCCGCACTCTGGAGCCGACCTGGTGCTTTTTCATCAAAAAGGATGATCCTCTTGCTCACGAGGATTTCATCAAGGTCAACGCGGTAACAGGCGAAGTCAGGGTGCTGCTGGGGCAGGATGAGAAATAATAAGGAGGAGTCGATATGTTCAGAAGGATCTTTTGCGCAGTTGCTGCTGCGGTCATAGCGCTTTCGCTGGCAGCCTGCTCTTCGGATGAGAGCGCCCCGGAGGGGCCTGCTTTCGGAAAGGTAGCGGTAGAGGACGCCTTTGATAACTGGCAGCGCGTCGCCGGGAAGCAGTACAAGCATCTGAAAATGCCAGAGGTCATAGTTCCGCAGCAGATCACAAAAGCCTACAAGATCGACTTCAATTTGCTGGCGCCCCAGGTAGACAGGGAGAAGCTCAGAAAGGTATTCAAGGATTTCCTCGGAGATTCTTTCTCGGACAAGCCTCAGGATATCGGAGACGGCGGAGTCGTTTATCCGCCTATTGAGGGCAAGCGCCCCGCCGGCAGCGGGACTTATCAGAGGGACGGCTTTTTCACTATGTCTTTTGAGTTCGAGCCCAGCGAGTATACCGACCCGAACAGCCCGGAAAACAAAAACTATACCGTCAGCGCTCAGGGAGATACTGTCATCGAATTTGCCGGCAAGACGACTACTGTCGCACAGAAGGCCGAAATGATCGGCAATAAGATCAACGAGGCTTTGGGAAATATCTTCGGGCCATACAGCTATGCCATACACCAGCTTACCGTTACCCCAAAGGAGATAACCGCCAACGGCGGGCTCGTGCTGGAAGGCATACCCTTCCAGTATATCGGCTCAAAATATTCAAAGAATCTGGACGATAAATTCGCCACCGAGACGGATTACGCCTGCAACGTTTTCAGCTATATAGGCGAGAAGGACGACATCGTATGGATAGGCGCAAGCGGTATCCCGACCTTTATGGGAAAGACCGAGCTGGATTCGATCATCCCGATCGAGCGCGCCGCTGAGCTGGCGGACAGGGGAGTCGGAGACGAGTCCTTTGAGATCGCTGATGTCAAGCTGATGTACTGTGCGCTGATCGAATATCCCAAGCGTGCCGCAGACGGCACATTTCCTCCGGAATACGACACCCGCGGAGAGATCCGCACCCTTGAGCCTACCTGGTGCTTCATCCTTGAAAAGGAGCATTACAGCGATCTTGACGAGTTCGTAAAGGTCAACGCCTTAACGGGAGAAGTCAAGATCCTTATTGGATCGGATGATAGCGGGCAGGAGATCGCCGCAAAATAAAAAAAGGGGTTGCATTTTCAGGAAATATAGGTTATAATATAAAGGTAAGCTGGCGTTTCGCATAGAAAAGGAGTATGTTAAAATGGCTTTTGAAGTAACAAAGGATACTGTCATCGGCGATATCATGGATAACGATGACACCACCGCCGAGATCTTTATGGGAATGGGTATGCATTGCCTTTATTGCCCCGCTTCCAGAGGAGAAACTGTCGCTGAGGCTTGTATGGTTCACGGAGTCGATGCGGACGAGATGGTGAAGAAGCTCAACGCTCATATCAACGGTAACTGAGCTAATGCGCTGCCGCATCCTGCGGCAGCTTATTTTTTCATCATCTCACCTATCCAAGCTCCATGCTGTGACAGACAGACACTCTTTTGTGCAGAGCTGCCGGGGGAGCCCCTCGCCAAAATTATCAGAAGTCTTTGGAAAGGGGTTTGGGGAATAACCTTTCCTCAGAAAGGTTTTCCCAAACAATTCCGCATCAAGGGATGTCTGCAAATCACGGCATGGAGCTGTGAGAGGCGGAGGGATCAAATATGTGAGGGGGTTCTGTATGCTGGACGGGAGGCTTTTGGCTTGTGCGGAATTATGCAATCCCGGGCGGGCGGCTGACATAGGGACAGATCACGGATATCTTCCGATATATCTGATAGAGAGCGGGATATGCGAGAGCTGTATTGCCTGTGACATAAACGAAAAGCCTTTACTTTCGGCGAGGGAGAATATCCGCGCTGCGGGTCTGGAAGGCAGGATAGAGACTATGCTCTCTGACGGTCTGGATTCAGTAGAGCCAGATGGGATAACAAACGTCATTATAGCGGGTATGGGCGGAGAGCTGATCCGGGACATTATATCCCGGGCTGAATGGCTTAGAAACAGCCGCACAGCTCTCATTCTTCAGCCCATGACCAAATGGGATGTACTGCGCAGATACCTTTATGAGAGCGGTTTTGAGGTAACAAAGGAGCTGCCCTGCCGCGCGGGAAGATTTGTTTATTCAGTCCTCCGGGCGGAATACACAGGCCGTCAGCCGGAGCATGAATGTGATCTCTGCTATCTTTACGGCGGGATGGTCTCGCCGGTGACAGAAGACGGGAGAGCTTATCTGCTCAGGCAGGCAGAGCGTCTCGGAGCAGTTGCCGGCGGGATAGGCAGAGACGCTTCAAGGGCAGCAGAAGCAGAAAAGTATGCCGATGCCTGCGCAAAGCTGAGGCAGCGGTGCGAAATAAAAGAGCGCTGAAACAGTGAAAAGTAAAAAAATACAGAGAGGTGTAAAAAATGACAACAGTTAAGGACATCTACGATTACATTGACAGGATCGCTCCGTTCAGAAATCAGGAGAGCTATGACAACAGCGGGCTGAATATCGGCTGGGGAGACGATGAGGTCAAGGAGGCTCTCATAGCGCTGGACGCTACCTCTGATGTTGTTCGTGACGCCGAGCAGATCGGAGCTCAGCTCATAATCACCCACCACCCTGTCATATTTGACCCTGTAAAGCAGATAAATTTCAAGTCTGTTGCCGGTCGTCTTGCCTTTGACGGCATAAGCGTTATCTGTACACATACCTGCTTTGATTCCGCAAAGATGAACGACCTTCTCTGCGATAAGCTGAACCTTATACCTACAGAGCCTCTTAGGGAAGAGAACGGTGTCCCTCTGGGATATATCTGCGAGTGCGCCAATATGACTCCCGAAAGGCTGGTAACACGTATCCAGGCCGCCCTCGGTACTACCTGCGTCAGGTATAACAACATGGGCGGAGAGATAAACCGTACCGCTGTCTGCTCCGGAAGCGGCGGGAGTCTGCTCCCTGATGTCATAGCCAAGAAGGTGGATTGCCTTATCACCGGAGATGTCAAGCACAATGTTTTCGTCGATGCATACAACGCCGGAGTAATGATAATCGATGCAGGGCACTACCATACAGAGGAGCTCTTCTGCGAGTATATGAGGAACATTCTGACAGATAAGTTCCCCGGAGTTCATTTCGAGATCGCTCCCTCTGAAAGGGATATTCTTAGCTATCAGTTCTGAGGAGATATTATGGCTCTTGACGGAGTATTTTTAAGACAGGTAAGACTTGAGCTCATGCCTCTTATAGGCGGCAGAGTCGATAAGATACATCAGCCCTCGAGAGAGGAGCTGCTGATAACTCTCCGAACCCGGGACGGCTCATATAAGCTGCTTTTCAACACCGGAGCCGGGACAGCGAGAGTCCACGCAACAAAAGCGGAGATCGACAATCCCAAAGTTCCGCCTATGTTCTGTATGCTGATGCGCAAGCAGCTCTCTTCGGGCAAGCTCATAGACATCAGGCAGGACGGGCTGGAGAGGATACTCTATTTCGATTTTGATTCCGCCAACGAGATGGGCGAGATCTGCCGGCTCACTCTCGCGATTGAGATAATGGGCAGACATTCCAACCTCATCCTGATAAACGCTGCCGGAAGGATAGTAGACAGTATCAAGAGAGTAGGGCAGGATATGTCGCAGGTGCGGCTGGTGCTCCCCGGGATGGAGTATACCCTCCCTCCGAGAGAGCAGCGCCTATCCTTGATCGATGACAGCCCCGAGGATATAGCGGCAAAGGTCAGAGAGCAGGGAAATGATAAGCTCCCCAAGGCTCTGATGGCGGTGCTGGAGGGTATCTCGCCCGTGTTTGCAAGAGAAGCGGAGTTCTTCGTCGGAAGAGGCAGAGAGCTGGCTGTCCGGGATATGACAGATGATGAGTTCGACAGGCTTTGCTTCTATCTCAGAAAGACCGCCGGGGAGCTCAGCAGCGGAGAGCCGCATTATACTGTCCTGCGAACCGCCGACGGGCTCTTTAAGGACTTCTGCTTTACTTCTGTCAGGCAGTACGGCACCCTTATGGTTACATCAGAGTGCGAGACCGCCTGCGAGACCCTTGACCTTTTCTTCACCGAGCGCGACAGGACAGCCAGAGTCAAGCAGCGCGCGCAGGATCTTTTCAGGCTGCTGGTGTCGGCCTCGGAAAGAGTCGCCAGAAGGACAGCAAATCAGCGCCTGGAGCTGGAAAACTGCGCCGACCGCGACACCCTGAAAAAGTACGGCGATCTTATCATGACGAATCTCTACAAGCTGCAAAAAGGCGACCCGGAGGCAGTTGTGGAGGACTATTGCGTCGAGGGCTGCCCGACGATAACTATCCCTCTGGAGCGCAGGCTGACCCCTTCACAGAACGCCCAGCGATACTACAAGGAATACCGTAAGGCGGAGACTGCTGAGCGTATGCTGAGAGGGCTCATCGAAGAAGGGGAGCGGGAAACCGAATATCTCGACTCGGTCTTTGATGCCCTGACAAGAGCAACAGGCGAAGCAGACATAGCGGAACTGAGAGAAGAGCTCTGCGAGCAGGGATATATCAAGCGCGGCAAGCTGAAGGAGAAGCCTAAGAAGCAGCGCCCTCCGCTGAAATTCATATCCTCGGACGGATATGAGATCAGAGTCGGCAGGAATAACAGGCAGAACGACCGCCTGACCTGCAAGGATTCCGAAAAGCTGGATATCTGGCTGCACACCAAGGACATTACAGGCTCTCACACAGTTATCTCCTGCAAGGGAACTGAGCCCCCTGAGAGGACTGTCGAGGAGGCTGCGGTCATAGCGGCCTACCATTCCAAGGCAAGAGCATCTGCTCAGGTCCCGGTGGATTACACGCTGATAAAGTATGTAAAGAAGCCCGCAGGAGCAAAACCCGGTATGGTCATTTTCACCAACAACCGCACTCTTTACGTCAGGCCGGATGAGATGCTGGTCGAAAAACTGAAACAAGGCTGATACAGCGGCAGAAAAAGGGTATTCCCCAAAAAGCGGGAATACCCTTTTTAAATACTTTCGCCGCGCTGCTTTTGCAGCACGGCGAATAATAGATCGAACAGATAAATCAGGGTGCAGGGATCAATAGTATAAACTATTATTTCGCCCTTTTCCTGAAGGGCCTTTTTAATTCCGGCTTTTTGAGGTGTATCTTCAGATGCGCCTTCTGCGGTTCGCCGGATCTCTTGTTCAGCAGGACTACTGTTTCGATCCCTGTCGTGTGCGGGAACATATCTATCAGCTGGATCTTTACGGCCTTGTACCCAAGCCGCATAAGATGCCTCAGATCCCGCACCAGCGAAGAGATCTTGCAGGAAACATACACTGCTCTCTCAGGGGCAAGCTCAGCAAGTGATTCGAGGAATTTCCTGTCGCAGCCCGCCCTTGGCGGGTCAACTATGACTATGTCGGCTTTCTCTCCAGAGGAAGCAAGTCCCGACATGAATACTCCTGCATCCTCGTTGACTACGGTTACATTTTCAAGGCCGTTCAGCCTGATGTTGTAAAGAGCATCCTCTGCGGCAGATTTGTTCAGCTCTGTCCCGATGACTTTCCCTGCCTTGTCTGCGCAGAGTATGCCTATCGTACCTGTCCCGCAGTAAGCGTCGATCAGCGTTTCGTTACCGGCTGGGGCGGCATACTCGATGACCTGCCGGTAGAGCTTCTCTGTCTGAGAGGAGTTCACCTGATAGAAGGATTGCGGCGAGACTCTGAATCTTCTGCCCATTATCTCGTCTTCGATATAGCCGCTCCCGTAGAGGACTATATTCCTGTCTCCGAGAGATAGCGGCAGCGGTTTGTTGCTGACATTGAGCACAAAGCTGGTCAGCTTCGGGCAGGCTTTTTTCAGTTCCTCCGCCAGCGCTTTTCCGTAGGGAAGAGTGCTGTCTACCGCACAGAGGCAGACAAGGAGCTGCCCTGTTGAGCGGCTGTATCTTGTCAGGAGATGTCTGACATAGCCCTTGCCTGTCTGGGCGTTATAAGGCTTTAGCTTGAAGCTCTGCATCAGGCGCTTGAATTCGATGGCCGCCTTCTGGCAGGTCTTATCCTCCAGCATACAGTCTTCTGTTGCGACGCATCTTCCGGAGCCGGACTGATACACTCCCGAAAGCAGCCTCTCGTGGGAATCGTAGGCGAAGACAGTCTGTACTTTATTGCGGTAGTTATAAGGATCCTCCGAGCCGACGATCGGCTCCACCTTGCAGAAGCGGGAGAGAAGCCTGTCCGCTTTCTGCTGCTTCCATTCGAGCTGCTCCATATAGCTCATTGCGAGCTGGCAGCCGCCGCACAGCTTGAAGCGTGAACAGCTCTGCTCACCTGTTTTATTGTTTATTCTTATATGCCTGCGCATAAGATCACCTCGCTCTGTGTCATAAGAAACCGACGATAAGATATGTCCCGCAGGATAGGGCAGCGAAGAGGATTATAGCTCCGGAGAGTATCCTTGACAGCCATTTCTTTGCGGCTGTAGCCTCTCCGCCCTCCAGGACATCGTACAGCATGGCATACTGCACGGCAGAAACTGCCAGCAGATGATAGATATACCTGAAATTCTGTGTGCAGGTATTGGGATAGAGATAGCAGAAAAGATAGAAATAGTACATCGAAAACGCCCAGAAGCCGGCCAGGAACAGCTTATCGTGGAGCTCCGGGCGGGTGTCTTTACGGAAAATCATCCAGATCATGACTCCGACTCCAAGCAAAGCCAGCACAAGCGCCAGCCAGAACAGGACAGTCGGTATGATCTCCCAGGCGCCGGGAAAATGTTTGGAGCTGATGGACTCTCCGAAGAGAGAGTTCTTGGCAATGGCGACATTCGGGTTATATTCGTCGAAGGCACTGCCGTCCCGCTTCCAGTTCTCAAATACAGGGTAGAACTGCTTTGATGAGAAGTCGGTAAGCCGGCGGAAGATATCGTCCCCGACGAACTGTGTCCCCTCACCGAGATTAGGGATATAATCCCATTCCATATTCCATTTTATCATATTCCGCACCGACCACCAGAGCCCCAGCGGGATACATATCGCTCCGAAAACGACATATTGCAGCATCAGCTTTTTTATCTTATCAAGATTTTTTGCAAGCTGCCATAGGAATATGACGGCGACAGCCGGGGCGATGAGAGCCGAATTCAGCTTTGTCATCATAGCGAGGCCGATGGAGAAGGCTATAGGTATGATACGCCTCAGAGTCGGCTCCTTGGCCCAGCGCAGCGTAAGGAATATAGTAACTACTACCAGCAGGTTTGCGAGCTGGTCGTTATTGATAGCTCCTGCCGAGAGTATATATGCCGGGTGGAAGGCGAAGAGCGCCAGCGGGAAGATCAGCGCCTTTCCGGAGAACCCGAAATGTCTGAGTATCTTATATACCAGTATCGCAGCGGCGGCAGAATAGAAGAGAGTCAGCATTTGGAGAGATTCTCTTGCTGCGTTGCGGCTGACTCCGAAGACATTTTCCAGCAGGTTGATCCATACCGCCGATATGGTATGGTGGAAAGGCGGGTGATAATACTGCCAGCGGGAAGTGGGCTTGAAATCCGGCAGATGCAGATTCTGGATCAGGTATTCTATATAGGAGGCGTGCCCCCGCTCGGTGTCGAAGCTGCCGACATCGTTCTGCCTGGTATAGCAGGAGGTATAGAGCACATAGCAGAACTTCATCCCGAAGCTGATGAGCATTATCATCATCGCGTTATGCCTGTCCTTATCGGTCTTCTCTCCCAGCATGAGCAGCCTGAGAGCGGCAGCGATGATCACGGTATAGGCAAATATCCATAGCGCCGGCTTTTCCGAGCGGGTAAAGAACCCGGAGAGGACTATCCCGACCGCACAGGTGATGACCATAAGGCAGTTCTGAACTGTGCGCCTCAGCTTGTTCCTGCGGCAGAGATATATGACCGATGCGGCGGGGATGCTTATCCCGATAAGGCACCATATCATTTTAGCGCTGTCCCGCATATTGCCCTGAGACCCGAAGCAGAGCGGGGTCAGTATCAGGCAGGCCAGGAGAGCCAGGATGAAGGGGTGCCTTGCAAAGGCATCGTAGACCGGGCTGATGCAGGAGGAGCGGCTCAGCTTTGCAGCCTGGATGGGTGCTTCCTCTGCGGCAGCCTCGTTATTGAGCTGATCGTTTTTCTTCATGATATTCCTTCTCGGTGTTGATGTTCCAGATCGCCGATCTGTCGCGGTCACCATTTACGACAGCGCGGGCGGCGCAGATGCCTGTAAGCATAGAATGATCCATATTGTTATAGCGGTGCTGGCCGTTCCTGCCGACGCAGAAGAGGTTTTCGTGGCTGTCCAGAAACTTTACAAGGATATCAAAATGCTTGTAGGTATCGAAATATGCGGGATAAGCTTTCTTTACACGCTCTCTGTGTGAATCGAGGACAGCGCCTTTCTTTATGACGCCCATCCTGATAAGCTCCTTGACAGCGAAGCGGACACATTCCTTCTCGGACATATTCCAGAAACTGTCTCCCTCCGAGCAGAAGTATTCCAGCCCTATCCATACTGTATTCTCTGCATCCCTGACCAGATAAGGCGACCAGTTGTTGAAGATCTGTATCCTTCCCAGCTTTACGCCCTTATCCTGAACATAGATCCAGCAATCGGGGACAATATTTCCGAGGGTCTTGATATTGGTCTTGTTCCGGAGCTCCAGCTTGTTGACCAGCAGCCCGACAGTAACGAAATCCCGGTAGGGGAGACCTCCTGCGATCTTTCTGATCTTGTCGCAGACCTTTTCGCCTTTTATAGAAGCGACGAGATCCTTGACGGGCATAGATGAGATGAACACATCGCCGAAGATAGTTTTCTCTCCCTGGGGAGTCTCGCAGACGACAGCCTTTATCTTCTTACCCTCGACAATTATATTCTTTACCCGGTGCTCCATAAGCAGCTCGGCGCCCATTTCGCAGGCCTTGTCCGCTGCCAGCTCCCAGAGCTGCCCGGGGCCGTATTTAGGGTACCAGAACTGCTCGATCAGCGAGGTCTCGACCTTGCCGGATTTGATATGGAACAGCTTTCTGAACATATCCTTTATCACAGCGATGATAGAGAGGCCCTTGACTCTCTGGGCGCCCCAGTCAGCGGAGATCTCACGGGGATGTCTGCCCCAGAGCTTCTCGGTATAGCCCTCGAAGAACATGGAATAGAGCACCTTGCCGAAGCGGTTGATATAGAAATTCTCCAGATTAGTTTCCGGCTTCTTGAAAACACAGCTCTTGAGGTAGCTCATCCCGGCTTTGAAGGTCGTTGCGAAGCCCATATTCTTTATGGTCTCCGGCTTCAGGGATACGGGATAATCAAAGAATTTCTTATCGTAATATATACGCGAAACGCGCTCGCGTATCAGCATGACATTATCCTCAGCCTCCGGGTCGGGGCCGCCCTTTTGCAGAGGCTTGCTCCTGCCCAGCTTTATATCGTCGAAGGAATCCTTCCCCTGGACAGGCATGAGCTCGCTCCACCAGTTCATTACCTCTTCCGATTTGGAGAAGAACCTGTGCCCGCCGATATCCATGCGGTTGCCGTTATAGCGGACGGTCTGGGAGATGCCTCCGATACGGTCGGAGCCTTCGACTATGGTAACGCTTATATCCTTATCCTGCCTCAGCAGCTCGACTGCTGCCGTAAGGCCGGCCGGGCCGGCTCCTATAACAACTGCTTTTTTCATAATACCCCTCTCTATCTGCCGCCCAGCGGCTGTATTTATACCTATTATAATTATACCAATTATTTCGCTGAAAGTCAACAATAAATGAACAATTTGAGACCTCTGTCCAAATATCCCTCTGCCCCCTTGACTTTAAGGGGAAAATGTGAGATAATTAACCTGTATACGACTTTTCACGAAAGGATGCAAGGCTATGACAGAACGCAATATGACTTATCCCGCATACGCCATGAAGGAGCGAGTGATCCTGCCCTGCGGGGCTTTCTGAGATCTAAAGATGAAAAAACGAAAGGACGATATAAATGAAAAAAGAACTTGCAAAGACCTATGAGCCCAAGGATTTTGAGGACAGGATATATAAGATGTGGCTCGACGGGGGCTATTTCAAGGCAGACGTTGATTCCAAAAAGCCTCCCTATTCGATAGTTATCCCCCCTCCGAACATCACAGGTCAGCTCCACATGGGGCACGCGCTTGACAACACCCTGCAGGATATCCTTATCCGCTGGAAGAGAATGTCGGGCTTTGAAGCATTATGGGTGCCCGGTACTGACCATGCTTCCATAGCTACAGAGGCAAAGATCGTTGAGGCTATGAGGAAAGAGGGCATCACCAAGGACGATATCGGAAGAGACAAGTTCCTTGAACGTGCATGGGATTGGAGAAAGCAGTACGGCGGAAGGATTGTTGAACAGCTCAAAAAGCTGGGTACATCCTGCGATTGGTCGAGAGAGCGCTTCACCATGGACGAGGGCTGCTCCAAGGCAGTAAAGGAAGTATTCGTAAACTACTACAACAAGGGCCTCATCTACAGAGGCGAGAGGATCATTAACTGGTGTCCTCACTGCCTTACCTCTATCTCCAACGCTGAGGTTAACTACGAAGATCAGGCCGGTCATTTCTGGCATCTGAAATATCCTCTGAAAGACGGTTCGGGCTTTGTAGAACTTGCTACCACACGGCCTGAGACACTGCTGGGAGATACCGCCGTTGCAGTAAACCCCAAGGACGAAAGATACAAGGACATAGTAGGCAAGATGCTGATCCTCCCTCTCGTAGGAAGAGAGATCCCCGTTGTAGCCGACAGCTATGTAGATATGGAATTCGGTACGGGCGTTGTTAAGATCACTCCCGCACATGACCCCAACGATTTCGAGGTAGGCAGAAGACACGATCTGCCTGTTATAAACGTTCTCACAGAGGATGCGAAGATCGTTGACGATTATCCCGCTTATGCAGGAATGGACAGATACGAGGCAAGAAAGAAGATCGTTGAAGACCTGGAAGCAGGCGGGTTCCTCGCTTATACCGAAGAGCACGAGCACAATGTAGGCACCTGCTACCGCTGCGGAACGACTGTTGAGCCGAGAGTATCGCTGCAGTGGTTCGTAAAGATGGAGGAGCTTGCAAAGCCTGCTATCAAGGCTGTTGAGGACGGGGATATCAGGTTCGTTCCCGACCGATTCTCGAAAAACTACTTCAACTGGATGAACGATATCAGAGACTGGTGCATATCCCGTCAGCTCTGGTGGGGCCACAGGATACCTGCTTTCTACTGCGATGACTGCGGCGAAACTGTAGTTACAAAGGAAGACAGCGCAGTTTGCCCGAAGTGCGGCAAGCCTATGAGACAGGACCCGGACACCCTCGATACCTGGTTCTCCTCCGCGCTTTGGCCTTTCTCAGTAATGGGCTGGCCGGAAAAGACCCCCGATCTTGAAAAGTTCTATCCCACAAACACCCTTGTTACAGGTTATGATATCATCACCTTCTGGGTAAGCCGTATGATCGTTGCGGGTATGGAATACATGAAAGAAAAGCCTTTCTCTACGGTACTCATCCACGGCCTTGTGAGAGATGCAGAGGGCAGAAAGATGTCGAAGTCGCTCGGCAACGGCATCGATCCGCTTGAAGTCATCGACAACTACGGCGCAGATGCACTGAGATTCATGCTTGCAAACGGAAATGCTCCCGGAAACGATATGCGTTTCATCGAGGATAAGGTAAAGGCAAGCAGGAACTTCGCCAACAAGGTCTGGAATGCGGCGCGGTTCATAATGATGAACCTCCCCGAGGGCTTCAGAGCCGATAAGCTCCCCGAAAATATGAGCGCTGAGGATAAGTGGGTAGTTTCCAGGTTCAACACCCTTGCAAAAGAGATAAACACCAATCTTGAAGCCTTTGAGCTGGGCGTAGCAGTCCAGAAGCTCTATGACTTTATCTGGGACGTTTACTGCGATTGGTATATCGAGCTGACCAAGCCCCGCATCGCGGCAGGCGGCGAGACAGCTCTTACCGCGCAGACAGTCCTTGTCTGGGTAATGAAGGGTATGCTGAAGCTGCTGCATCCCTTTATGCCCTACATTACCGAAGAGATCTGGCAGGCTCTGGTCGATGACGGCTCTGCTATCATCGTAAGCGATTTTCCTGTATACGACGAGGCTCTCTGCTTCGCCGGGGATGAAGAGAAGTTTGAAAAGATCATCGCTGCTATCAAGGCTGTAAGAGCTACAAGGACAGAGATGAATGTTGCGCCCTCGGTAAAGGCCAAGCTTTACATCGAGACAGCGCAGCCTGAGATCTTCGAGGCCGGCAGGATGTTCTTCGAGAGGCTGGCTTCCGCTTCCGAGATCGATATCGCAGACAAGTGGGAGATACCGGATTGTGTTAATGTAGTCACCGATTCGGCGCGTATCTTTATCCCGCTGTCGGATATAGTAGACAAGGAGAAGGAGCTGGCGCGTCTCGCCAAGGAGAAGGCTGCGGCTCAGAAGGATATCGATTTCCTCTCCTCGAAGCTGAACAATCAGGGCTTTATCGCCAAGGCTCCTGCACAGCTCATCGAAGCTCAGAAGCAGAAGCTGGCAAAAGCCGAGGAAAAGCTCGCAAAGATAGAGGAGTCGATCAAGGCTCTGAAATGACTGCGAATTAAAATGCTGCACAGCCTGATCCTCCGGAAGATCGGGCTGTGTTTTGTTTATTCCGGTATGATACAGATCAATGCTGATCCTCTTTAAGTTATTTTAAACCTCACGCTCTATAATGAGATCAAAGATCAGAAGATGGCCGGGTCTTTACCGACCGGGAAGGAGCTTGAGAACTATGGAAAAAAAGAACAGAAGGATCGCCCTGATACCCGCATATATGCCTTCGGACAATCTTGCCGGGCTTGCACAGGAGCTTAAAGAGCAGGGATGCTCGGTCGTGGTCGTCGATGACGGCAGCGGCAGCGAATACACTCATGTCTTTGAAAAATGCACCGAAAGCTCGGTAGTCCTCGTTCATAAGTACAACAAGGGCAAGGGAGCTGCATTAAAGACAGGCCTGCATTTTATCTCAAAGACCTTTGAACCGCCCTATACTGTCGTAACTCTTGATGCCGACGGTCAGCACAGCGTAAAGGATGCCCTGCGGGTCAGCGAAGAAGCTGAAAATCACCCTGCCGCGCTGGTGCTGGGGTGCAGGAGCTTCAAGGGAACGGATGTAAAAGTCCCCAGGAAGAGCCTGCTGGGAAACAAGATAACCAAGACAGTATTCAAGCTGTCTTCCGGCCTGAATGTCAGCGACACTCAGACAGGCCTCCGCGCCTTTTCCGACAGGCAGATACAGTGGATGTGCAGCATAGGCGGCGAGCGCTACGAATATGAGATGAACGTCCTTATGGAATGTGCCGGAGAGGACACCGAGATCAGAGAGATCCCCATCGAGACTATCTATATCGACAATAATTCCTCCTCCCATTTCCGCCCTGTCGGAGATTCGGCAAGGATATACAAGGAGATCATCAAGTTCTCGGCATCATCGCTGATCTGCTTTGCACTGGATTATTTGCTCTTCTGTCTGTTTTCGATCCTCACAGGGCAGCTCGTGGTCTCTAATATCTCTGCAAGAGTTTTCAGCGCCGCCGCGAATTTCGAGCTGAACAGGCGGGTCGTTTTCGGGAGCAAAAAGTCGGCAGGAAAGTCTGCTGCGCAGTATTTTGCGCTGGCAGTATTCATCCTCGTATGCAACACACTGCTGCTGAAGCTCTTGGTAACAGTTACACCCATCGGGCGCTACGCCGCTAAGCTCATCACCGAGACTGCTATGTTCGTGCTGAGCTGGACTGTCCAGAAAACAGTTATTTTCAGAAGGAAGGAAGAAATTTCCGAATGAAGAAACAGAAAAAGCCTTTTCTCTTCGCGATGATATACAGCTTGCTGCTGGTAGGCTTTACGGCTTATGTTATGCTGGATACTTTTATCATTCCCCAGGCAGAGAGCAGGAACGCCGGGACGGCTGACTATTCGCTCTTTGAAGGGATAGAAGAAAAGCCTCTGGAGACCGCCGGGGACGAGAAGGCAAAGGAGACCGCCGCAAGCAGCAAGACCGGATCCGGCAGCCGCTCAAAACAGAGATCCTCGAAAAACGGCTCCGCGAATACAGCAACCTCCGCAGAAGAAGTGCCGCAGGAGAGTAAGAGCTATGAGAGCTATTCCGACGATAATATAAGCATAACTCTCAGCGAGTATTACGAATACGACACTGCGATCTATGTCGCAGATGTAAGGCTCAGCTCTGCAAAATATCTCAGGACCGCCTTCGCCGGTGATACCTACGGCAAGAATATCACAGACGAGACCTCCGATACCGCTGAAAATAACAGTGCCATCCTGGCTGTCAACGGCGACTATTACGGCGCCCGCGAGAATGGCTATGTCATACGGAACGGTGTCCTCTACCGTGATATCGAAAGCGAGGATACGGATGTCCTCTGCATCTATCCCGACGGACATTTTGAGATAACCGACAGCAGCGAGAAGTCTGCTCAGCAGCTTGTGGATGAAGATGTATGGCAGGCCTTCACCTTCGGCCCTGGGCTCCTGGAGGAAGGCGAGATAACTGTCAGCGAGAAGGATGAAGTCGGCAGAGCTATGGCCAGCAACCCTCGCACAGCTTTAGGTATGATCGACGACCTGCACTATGTCTTTGTAGTCTCGGACGGCAGGACAAGTGAGAGCGCAGGGCTGTCGCTTTATCAGTTGGCGGAATTCATGAAAAAGCTGGGAGTTCAGACAGGCTATAATCTTGACGGCGGCGGGTCATCGACTCTTTACTACAACGGCGAGGTCATCAATAACCCGACAAGCAACGGCAAGAGCTTCAAGGAGAGGAAGGTGAGCGACATTGTTTACATCGGTCATTGATGAGAGACGAAAAAGGCTGCTGCACAGTGCTCTGGGCGAGCTGATCGGAGCCGGCTTCTGTGCGGTGTTCGGGATGATCTATGAACTGTTCAGCCACGAGGTCTACTCTTACTACATGATCTATGCTTTCATGTTCCCGCTGGCGGGAGGGATACTCCTGCTCATCAAAGCGCTGATAGGGAAAAAGCTGCCGGGGAGAAAGTTTATAAACTGCTTCAACGCCGCTTCTGCAACACTGACTTTGGGCTCTGTATCAATGGGAGTAGTTGAGATCTACGGCAGCACAAATAAGCTGCTGATGATATATCAGATAGCAGGAGGGATAATGTCGCTGGCAGCAGCGTTCTTCTACATCAAAGAAAGCAAGGATCTCGTATCCTCAGAAGAACCGTCTGTGCCCGTTCACGCCGAAGGCTGAAAGCCCCGAAAGCGCAGGGGGGCAGATCAAGACCCGAAACGCAGTTTTGCAAAAGTTGCTGCATAAAAAACAAAGGGAGACCGACCGTGGTCTCCCTTTATTGGTTATGAGAAAAACAGTATCTGTCAGAACAGATCAGCAGAACTGACTTACATCGTACAGCATGAGTATCTGATCGTAGCTGTCTACATCGACAAGATCTTCTATGCTCTTGTCAGTGAGCTGTTCCGGGTCTATAAGGGTTATCTCGCTGTAATGCGGGGTCAGGAACGGAACGAACATATTAGCGTATCTGCCCTTAATCATAAGGAGACGCGGCGCATCTCTGTTCGAGGTCTTGATGGTGTAGCGCTCGAAGGAGTTGCCCCCGAGGAAGACATCCAGCTTGTCTTCGGTCGCAAGCGCCGGAGTGTAGTAGATCGAGGAGGAGTTGAATTCCTCTCCCTCAGAGATCGCAGAAAAGCTGGTAACAAAGCTGCCGTTCTTGTTGCGGAAAATGTTGATGAAATCCGAGCGCACTGTGCTGCAATAGGTCTCCTTGTAGAGGTCGCCGTAAAAATCCCTGTCGGCATATTCAAGATCGTAGCTGGAAAGCCCCAGAGGGGAGAAACCCAGCTTTCTGATGACCTTGCTGTATACCGTGTAGGCGCCGTATTCCGTCCAGCGGTCGTCGGTGCGGAAGTAGACATAATCGTCCCTGGCCGAAAAAAGCGGATTGTAGGCATCGAGTGTTTGTATACGCCCGTCAAGGCTGAAATACAGGTCGTCGATGAGCTTCTGCTGGTCGAGAGCGTTGATTATCATCGGGAGCTGCTGAGAGTATATGCCCGATGCCGTCGGCACTACCAGAACAAATATGTTCGATCTCTCGTGCCTTGCGGCAAAATCGTTGATCTTCGTGACTTTCTCTGCGACTTTTTTATCGTCGGCCTTGCTGATTATTTCGATAAGTCCGTTGTCGGAAACATATACGCTGCCGATCATATTCTGGCCGGCGGCAGTTATCATAGTCGAGTAGAGCGAGCGCCAGTTTGCCATCAGCGGGAAGCTCTTTCTGACATAATCCTCAGCAAGCTTGGGGAAAGATCTTTCCGTCGGCTTCGGCGGCTTCTCATTGGAGAGGATAAAGGTCGATACTGCGAACATACACACGAATGTGAAAAAGAGCGCCGCAGTAATGATATTCAGAGCTTTTTTCATCCTATCGGCACCTCCCATCTCGAGGCTGTCTGCCCGCCGGAAAGCAGGAATGCTGTGCAGATCACCAGCAGCGCAAATACCAGGAACGGCTTGATGAACATTATCGGGTTGACTTTTCTCGCGCTGACACGTTTAAGCATCGTGATAAAGGTCTTGGCTTCAAAGAACAGCAGCAGCATGACAAAAGGCCCTGCCGAGCTGAGGAAGTAGAGCAGAGGAGCAGCATCAAGGTTGAGAGCTCCCGTGAACATACGCGAGACATACCCAAAGGATGCAACTGCGGTCTTCTGGGAGATTATGCCCCAGCCGATGAGCGTAAGACTGTGGGTGAGGATATATCTTACAGGCCTCGGGATCTTCGAGAGCTGGTGGTCAGCCAGCAGCTCGATGGTTATCAGCAGTGCCGCGCCCGTGCCCCAGAGCAGGAAAGGTATCGAGGGCTTGTAGCTTATGCAGACAGTGATTATGGAGATAGTGCTGGCAGTCAGAGTTCTGGCATGGTTGGATTCGCTCCCGGCGATAGGCCTGTAAACATTCTTCTGCACGAACCGGTAAGCGGAGATGTTATAAGAAGCCAGGTAATCTTTAAGGGAGCTCTTTGAGTAGGGGTAATCAAAGCTGGGGCCGATGTCGAAGCCCAGCATCATAGCGAAGCCCTGGGCTATATGGGCGTAGCCCTTCAGCCGGCAGAGCATTGCAGAGCCGAAGAAGAAGGCTCCCACCCAGGACATTATCATAGAAAGCTCGCCGCCGGAGGTCTCCTGCATCTCGGTGAAGAGCATGGCCAGGCGGTCGCTTATAAGTACCTTTTCTATCGTGCCGAAGAGCATCAGCAGGATGCCGTCCGCCAGCATCTCGCTGTTGAGCTTTGGCTCTTTCATGGCTTCCAGAGTCTTTTTGGGCTCGACCAGCGGTATGCCGTCCAGCGAGGGCAGGAAGCTGACATAAGCTGCCAGCCGCAGCGGGTCGGTGACAGCCTCACATTCCCCTCTGAAAACATCGCAGCAGTAGGATATGGAATGGAGAGTGTAGATCCCGGCTCCGACAGTCGTCATTATCCCGATCTCCGATGCTCCGATGACGAATACCAGGATCGGCACCGCTATTTCCGGAAGTATGCAGACTGTCAGCAGGGCAGTGGCGGCCTTTTTGTTGTTTTTGAGCTTCTTGCAGCCCAGCCCGCCGAGATAAGCTATCAGCACAGAGCAGGAGAAAGGGATCAACCCAAGGGGGGATTCCCAGGCGATGACCGCGCAGCTCCCAAGCAGCATGACATAAGCCCGCATAAAGGGCTTTGAGATCGCATATATGCCGAAAAACAGCGGCAGAAAGAAATATAGGAAAACTATGCCGGAAAAATTCAAGTATCTGCCGCCTCCTTGACTGCGTTGACCTGTCGGATAAATTCGCTCCTGCCGCAAAGGGAATTGACCGCTTCCAGCAGGTTTTTTGGCGAGAGCCTTTCCGGGAGAGAGAGCCGCCTTGCGACTTTTCTCCGCAGTTCGCTGCTGCCCGGGCCGCCGAAGAGCCCAAGCTCATAAAGCTCCTGTATCGTCATAGGCTCCTGCTCCGGGAGCGCATCAATGTTTTCAAAGCGCCGGAAGAGCCTTGCCAGCTCTTCGCATCCTATGCCCTCGACCCCCAGCTTGCCTTCTTTTGAGGGCTCCGCCTTGCGGGGCTCTTTTCCGTATATATCCGGGATATAGACATTCTCTATCTTCCCGCCGGGGCAGATGCCTTTGATATGGCTCCTTATGCGGAAACCGGCGGAATCTGAGTCTGTAAGGATGATTATACCCGTTGTCGAGGCATATCGCCTTATGAGCTCCGCCATCTCATCGTCTTTGAAGATGCGGAAGCCCTCTGTCCGGATTATGACGGCATCCAGAACAGAAGCGAGCCTGATCTGATCGTATTTTCCTTCGACGATGACCGCCTGAGAGAGCTTGATCCTGTCCATCAGTATTTTTTAAGTCTCCTTATATAAGCGTAGGTGTAGTCCTCGCCCTTGTCTTTCAGCATAGTCAGGAGCTTCTCCAGCAGAGCGGAGGTCTCCGGGTGTATGCAGCGGGTTGCCTTGCCGCGCTCAAAGTAGGCAAGAGGGTCTGCGTCGGTGTATTTGTCTCCGTTGTAGATCATCCCAGCGGCGACTCTGTCGCAGAACATTTCCTTGACGTATTTCAGCGGCATCTTGACCGGGGACATTTTCCTCGTCACAGGGTCGTAATCCGTCCAATATTCAAAGTGGTGCTTGTTTCTGCCCTTGTGGTGCATCCAGGCGTAGGAAAAGCCGTAATCCTCCCGCTCGCCCTCGTTGGGGGAACGGTTGCCCTGATAGTGCCGGGCTCCGACTATGAATTCCGAAGGGGAATACTTCGAGAGGTCGTGGAAGAGCCCCTGAAAAAGGATCCCTGCCTTGCGGCAGTTCCTGATAACGGCGTGCCTGTGTTCTGTAATGGTCTTGAAATGCTCCCAGGCTTTTATCATAAAGACATCTCCTTGACAGCTTGATAGAGCGCCCTTTCGGGCACCTTTTATGATTATACCACATTCCGGCCGATTTTTCAATAGCAGGGAAAAGATTTGCGGGGGAAAGATCAGCCTCTTTTTGTCAATAACAGCTTTACATTTATGAAACGATATGATATAATAGTAATATAATTTCCGATCGGAGGTCTGAAAATGAAAGATATCGTAATATCCGAAAACATCGTATACATCGGTGTTGATGACAAAGAGCTGGATCTTTTCGAGAGCCAGTATATCGTCCCCAACGGCATGGCTTATAATTCCTACCTCATCCTCGACGACAAGATCGCCGTAGTCGATACCGCCGACAGCCGTGTCGCTGAGATCTGGCTTGGCAATCTTGAATTCGCGCTTCATGGTAAAAAGCCCGATTACCTCATCTGCGACCATGTGGAGCCCGATCATTCCGGCGCTATCGCAGCCCTGATTAAAAAGTATCCCGGAATCGTACTTGTAGGGAATGCCAAGACATTTCAGTTCCTGGATCAGTTCTATCCCGGGCTCAGATATGAGTCCCTTACCGTTAAAGAGGGCGATACACTCTCCCTCGGCAGCCATACCCTGAACTTTATGATGGCGCCTATGGTGCATTGGCCGGAGGTAATGGTGGCTTACGAATCTTCCGAGAAGGTGCTCTTCTCAGCAGACGCCTTCGGTAAGTTCGGGACTCTGGACACAGAAGAGGACTGGGCCTGTGAGGCAAGGCGCTATTACTTCAATATCTGCGGCAAATACGGCGCTCAGGTGCAGGCTCTGCTGAAAAAGGCCGCTGCGCTGGATATCAGGATGATCCTCCCGACTCACGGCCCCCTGCTGAAGGATGATCTCTCTTACTATACCGGCCTTTATGATACCTGGAGCAAGTACGAGCCCGAGGTGCAGGGCATATTCATTGCCTGCGCTTCTATCCATGGCAACACTCTTGCTGCCGCCGAAAGGCTCAAGGAGATGCTGGAGGAGAAGGGTGCTCCCAAAGTCTCTCTCTCCGACCTTACCCGCGACGATCTTGCCGAGGGCATCGAAGATGCCTTCAAGTATGACAGGCTGGTGCTGATGTCCGCCTCCTACGACGGCGGTGTGTTCCCGGTAATGGAGGATTTCCTCTGCCACCTTAAAGCCAAGGCCTATCAGAACAGAAAAGTCGCTGTTGTCGAGAACGGAAGCTGGGCTCCTTCCGCCGGAAGAGTTATCAAAAGCTATCTCGAGGGGCTCAAAAACATTACCCTCGTTGAGCCTGTGGTAACTATCCGCTCAGCCCTCAACGCCGAGAGCGAGGCTAAGCTCAGCGAGCTGGCTGATGCGCTGTTAAAGTAAATAAACAAACGGTGTGTGCCGAAAAAGCACACACCGTATTTACTGGTATCAGGGCAGCTCCTTTATCTCTTCCGGGGCTTTGCCGGATTTGTCCGGGAAGATAACGTTGACATAATTGAACGGTATCTCGATCCCGTTTTCTGCGAAGGCCTTGTTGACCCGGAGGTTTATATCCGAGATCAGACATTCGGAGCGGGTGGTCTCATCATAATAGACCGTTGTGGTAAGGCGGAGGCTGCTGCTGTCAAAGGCTGTGAAATAGACGGAGGTGTATTCCTTGGTGCCGTCGCTTTTAAGGCGTGGGATACTGAGCTCCGATTCATATACACAGACCTTGATTATCTGCATCGCTTTCTCCACATCGCTGCCGTAAGCAATATTGAAATTGAAGATCGCCGAGCGGATATCGCTGTGGTAGCTGTAATTCTTTATCAGCATTGTATTCAGCTTGCTGTTGGGGATTATTACCATCTGTGTGTCTATGGTCAGCAAAACGACATGGCGCATGGTGATATCCTTTATGATACCGGTAATGCCGTTTTCCAGCTCGACACGGTTGCCTATCTCGAAGGGCTTGTAGACACTTATCATGAGCCCGGCCAGGATATCCTTGACAACGTCCTGAGCGACGAAGGCGATGACAGCGGTGAAGATGGCAGTCCCTCCGAGAAGAGTAGACCAGACTCTTCCGATGCCGCCGAACACGGCGAAACAGGAGATTATGGTCATTACCAGTATTACTACGCTGGTAAATCTTTCAAGGAACCGGAACTGCAAGCCGTTGTATTTCCTTTTTATCCTGGAAAACACAATATGGTTTACCTTGTTCAGCGCCCAACCGATGATAAGTATCCCGACTATCGAAACAATAATTACTACTGCCTGCATTTTTCACTCTCCTAGATCTGCTTTGTTATCCAACTTACATTATATCATAACTCATTTCGGTGAAAAATGCAAGAGATTTTTTTAAAACTTGCTGCCTTTCCGGAACACGCCTCGTCGGGCGGACCGTAAGGCAGGCTTCGCAAAGCCCGCAAATGCGCGGCCTTTAACATATCTACCGCTGGTTGAGCCTGCAAAAGGGCCGACTCAACCGTCAGTTCGTTGCAATTCTCCTAAGCCTGTGCTAGGATGAGATCACAGAAAGGACACGAGTATGGATCAGATAGCTATCGGTAAATTCATTTCGGAGTGCCGAAAGGAGAAACGCTTGACACAAGCCCAGCTCGCGGAGCGCTTAGGCGTTACAGACAGAGCTGTGTCTAAGTGGGAAACAGGCAGATCGTTGCCGGATGCCTCTATAATGCTGGATCTCTGCGAGCAGATCGGCATCACAGTCAACGATCTGTTCAACGCAAGGAGAATAGATATGGAGAATTATAAGGAGATCGCAGAAAAGACTATGCTTGAAATGCGCGAGCGGGAGGAGAAGTCGTCGAGAAAGCTGCTGAGCTATGAGATCTCAGTGGGGATAGTATGTATGGTCGTGTCCCTGATACTTCTGGGCACGGCTGCGTTTGCAGATATCCCGGGCTGGCTCAAGGCTGTCCTTATCGGCACTGCCATAGTGCAGATCATAGCATACTCGCTCTTCGCTCTGAAGATCGAGACAGAGGCGGGCTACTATGAGTGCCCCAACTGCGGCGAGAGATATGTACCAAAATACAGCAGCGTGTTCTTTGC
>CAMNNQ010000174.1 GCA_946545645.1 uncultured Clostridia bacterium
CGGGCAGGACCTGCCTTCGCTGCACCCGACGGGGTCACGCACACGCCCCGTTTGCCCGGCCTGAGCGCAGGAACTCAGACAGGGCACCACACACAGCAGGGCATTTTGTTGATCTCCTAAGATTTTTGGCGAAGGGCAGTTCCGGGAAACGGGGCTGTCCTTTGTCGTTGGAAAGGACGGTGAGAATATGCCAAAGCTGACCGAAAAACAAAAACGATTCTGCGAGGAATATCTCATCGACCTGAACGCTACTCAGGCGGCAATCAGAGCAGGCTATAAGAATGCTGATATCGGACGCCGGCTGGTCACGAAAAGTCACGTTTCGGAGTATATCGAAAAGCTGCGGGCGGAGCAGTCAAGGCGGACTGCGATAACTGCCGACAGGGTCCTTGAAGAGCTGGCAGCTATCGCCTTCGCTGATCGTACCGAGATGCAGGCCATTAACTGCCGGGGGGACGTGAGCTTCAGGCCTACGGATGAACTTTCGGATGGTGCTAAGAAAGCGATAGCCTGCATCGAAGAGGGCAAGTACGGCACGAAGATCACATCCTACGACAAGGTCAAGGCTCTTGAGCTTCTCGGCAAGCATCTCGGTCTCTTTGACGGCTCCGGCGCTCCCATCGACCCGCCGGATGACAGTTTCCTCGAGGCTCTCGAAGGCAAGGCCGCAAAGCTCTGGGAGGACGAGGATGTTTGAATGGAAGCCTTTCTCGGACAAGCAGATCAGGGTGTTAAGCTGGTGGCTGCCCCGGTCGCCGCATCATAAGCTGGACGGCATCATCTGTGACGGCTCGATCAGATCCGGCAAGACGGTATGCATGGGCTTTTCCTACGTTCTTTGGGCAATGCACAGCTTTGACGGCTGCAACTTCGCTATAGCCGGAAAGACCGTCGGCTCAGTCAGAAGGAACGTCACCTCCGATCTGACGTCTATGCTCACCGGCGCGGGCTTCAAGGTCAGAGAGCTGGTCTCCCGGGGGTGCATAGATGTCACCCGGGGAGCGGTCACCAACCGCTTCTACCTCTTCGGCGGCAAGGACGAGAGCTCGGCGGCGCTTATACAGGGCGTAACGCTGGCGGGAGTGCTTTTCGACGAGGCGGCGCTGATGCCGAAGAGCTTCGTTGAGCAGGCCGCCGCCAGATGCTCGGTCAAGGGTGCTAAGCTGTGGTTCAACTGTAACCCGGAGGGACCGACGCACTGGTTCAAGCGGGAATGGATAGACAAGGCCGCCGAAAAGCGGATGCTCCGTCTGCACTTCACAATGGAGGATAATCTCTCGCTTTCGCCCTCGACCAGGGAGCGCTACGAGCGGATGTACACAGGAGTTTTTTATGACCGGTTCATTCTCGGCAGATGGTCGGCAGCGGACGGCTTGATCTATGATATGTTCGACCGCAGCAGGCACGTCCTGCACTCGCTCCCGGCGCTGGACGAGAGAGCGCCTGTGTATATCTCCTGTGACTACGGCACCCTGAACCCCTGCGTGTTTCTGATGTGGAAGCGCACGGTGTCGGGGCGCTGGATATGCGTTAAGGAGTATTACTACTCCGGGCGCGAAAGTGGCATACAGAAGACAGACGAGGAGTACGCGGGCGATCTCGGGCAGTTTATCGGCGGCGAGGCCGTGAGGTCAGTGATCGTTGACCCTTCGGCGGCATCCTTCATCGAATGTCTACGGCGGCACGGTCTGCCGGTTATGACGGCGAAGAACGATGTTATGAGCGGCATCGGCCTTGTAAGCTCCCTGCTGAAAGAGGAGCGTATCGGCTTTATGGACTGCTGCGAACGGACTGTCGGAGAATTCGGGATGTATATCTGGGACAAAAAGGCCGCCGACCGGGGCGAGGACGCACCTCTCAAGCAGAACGACCACGCTATGGACGCAGTGAGATACTTTGCCAATACCGTGCTGGCTCCCGGGCGAAAGGTCGGCACATCAATTATCGGAAGGGTGATTTAGATGATGTTCACAGCACCGCCGGGGACAGAAGCGACCCCGGCACTGGCACTGAAATACATAAGAAAGCACTATGAAAAGGCGCTCCCGCGGCTGAAACGGCTCGGAGACTACTACGACGGCGAGCAGGCTATCCTCTCCCGCGTAAAGGAGTCGGGCCTCAGCAACAACAAGGTGGTCGTCAATCACGCGGCTTATATTGCGGACATATCCTCCGGCTACCTCACCGGCAGCGCCGTCAGCTACACATCGGACGAGGATATCAAGCCGCTGAACGATCTGCTGAAAAAGGCGGATGCCGCCACTCAGGATTCCGACCTTGCCCTTGACGGCGCGGTCTTTGGCAGAATGTTTGAGATGATCTATATGGATAACGGTGACCCCGCCCGCCCTAAGCTGGCAAAGGCCGACCCGCTGGGGGCGCTTGTCGTCTATGACACCACGGTGCAGCATTCAGAGCTTTTCGGCATCACCTATTCTCCCGACTGTAACTGGAACGATGATCTGAAGGGCTATGAGTGTATGCTGTTAACTGATGCGTACACTCAGACCTTCCACATTGATGCGAATATGACCGGCATAGACCGCACTGACGAACCTCGCGAGCATCACTTCGGGCTGGTGCCGCTGATCGAATACTGGAACAACTCCCGCTGCAAGGGAGATTTCGAGCCGGTGATCTCACTGTGCGATGCCTATAACACTCTGACCTCTGACCGGGTCAACGACAAGGAGCAGTTCGTTAACAGCCTGCTTGTCATCACCGGGCAGGTCTTCGGTGATACCAACATTGAGAAGAGCGAGACCTACCGTGCAATAAAGGAGAATCGCCTGCTGGAGCTGGAGCAGGGCGCGACCGCAGGCTTCCTTACCCGACAGCTTGACGAGGGCTCGGTGGAGATACTCCGCAAGGCGATCAAGGAGGATATCCATACGATCTCGAGAGTGCCGGACATGAGCGACAGCCAGTTCGCGGGGAACGTATCCGGGGTGGCTATGGCTTATAAGCTGCTGGCCTTCGAGATGCTTGCTCGCACAAAGGAGCGGTTCTTCAAGGAGGGGCTGCGTTACCGGCTGAAATGTCTGACGAACATCCTCGGTATCAGCGGCGATCGCATCGACCCCGATGCTGTAAAGATCACCATGAACCGCAGCCTGCCGGTGAACAACGCAGAGCTGGCTCAGATGATCGCCACCCTGTCCGGCATGGTATCCACTGAGACGCTGATCTCTCAGCTGCCCTTCGTGGAGGACGCTGCCGGTGAGCTGGAAAAGCTGGCCGGGGAGCAGCAGGCCAAAGCCAAGCAGCAGGATGACCTCTTCGGCCTCCGAAGTGACGGTGATCTGAGTGAGGAGTAAGGACTACTGGGCGAAGCGAGCTGAGAAGCGTATGGACTACGCTATGCTCGAGGCGCAGAAGATCTCCAACCGCATCGGGTTAGCTTACACGGAAGCGCTCAGGGATATCAACGCGCAGCTCAACGGGATCTTCAAGAACTTTTCTGACGGTATCTCCGAGGCCGAAGCTAAGAGGATCCTTCAGCGGGCTTCGCTGAGCCCTGACGCTGACTATATGGACAGCCTCCGACAGGCGATATCTCTGGTCGAAGACCCCGACGAAAAGGCAGCACTGCTTGCGGAGCTCAATGCTCCAGCCTACAAGGCCCGTATGCAGCGTCTGAAAGCCCTTGCAGAAGATGTCGGTAAGAAATGCGATGAGCTTGCCAGAACGGCTGACAGCACCCTTGACGGCGGCCTCAGGCGCATCGTGCGCGACAGCTACTACCACGGTGTATTCGATATGCAGCAGCGCACCGGGATCGCGTTCAGCTTTTCCAAGGTCTCCGAGCGGATGATCAAAGAGGTCTTGCAGCAGAACTGGAGCGGCGAACACTACTCCGAGCGCATCTGGCAGAACACCGACGAGCTCGCGGAAGAGCTTCAGCAGACACTTCTCAAAGGCGTGCTGACCGGCGCTTCAAGCGGCAGAATGGCCAACGAGATCCAGCAGCGCTTCCACGCTTCATACAGCCGGGCTCTGACCCTGACTCGGACGGAATCGAGCCACTGCGCAAACAGCGCGGAGCTTGAACGCTACAAGGACATCGGCGTCGAGAAGTACCGATACGTCGCCACGCTGGACAACCGCACCTCGGAGATCTGCCAGGAGCTGGACGGTAAGGAATTCCCGGTCAATGATGCTAAGCCCGGCACCAACTACCCGCCGATGCACCCCCGCTGCCGCTCCACCACGATCGAAGCCCTCAGCCCGGAGCTGATGAAGAAGCTCGAGCGGCGTGCCAGGGATCCGGAGACCGGCAAGCTGATGACGGTACCGGGGGATATGACTTACAGGGAGTGGTATGGGAAGTATGTGAGCGGCGGGGAGTTGACAGGCGAGGCTGAAAATGGTATAATAATGTCAAAAGAAAATCTCCAAAAAATTACGGACAGTATGCCAAATGCGAGTGATGCAGATGAATTTGTCAATCTCGTTAATAACTGCAAGAAT
>CAMNNQ010000175.1 GCA_946545645.1 uncultured Clostridia bacterium
CGGGCAGGACCTGCCTTCGCTGCACCCGACGGGGTCACGCACACGCCCCGTTTGCCCGGCCTGAGCGCAGGAACTCAGACAGGGCACCACGCAGCAGCATTTTATTGACTCCTGATATTTTTGGCGAAGGACAGTCGTGAACGGGCGGCTGTCCTTTGTCGTTGCATAAAAAGGGGCTGCTCTTTGGCATCAGAGGGGGGGAGGGGACCCCCTCGGCCTCAGGCAGGGACTTCATGCCGTCACTGCTCAAAATTCTGCGCTGAAAGGACAGAACGACTATGGAATACGGTATCGACTACCTCAGAGCGAAGCTCAACAGCAAGGCTGCACGGGTGGAGCTGAGATATAAATACTATGATATGAAAAACAAAATGCGTAAGATCACGGCGCTTATCCCTCCGGAGTTTCGCAGTATAAGCTACACTCTTGGCTGGTGCGGCAAGGCTGTTGACTCGATAGCTGACAGGGTGATCTTCGACGGATTCGACCATGACGATTTCATGCTCGGTGAGATCTACCGCCAGAATAATGCAGATGTACTTTTTGACAGCGCTGTGCTTTCAGCACTCATATCCGCGTGCAGTTTTCTGTTCATCGGCATCGGTCCGGACAAGTATCCGACGATCGAGTGCATAGATGGCGGTAATGCGACGGGCATCATAGATCCCGTTACTTATCTGCTCGAAGAGGGCTATGCTGTCCTTCGGCGCGATGAAAGCGGCCTGCCAAAGATCGAGGCTCACTTCCTGCCGGGCAGGACGGTCTTTTATGAGGACGGCAAAGAGGTCGAAAGCATCAAGAACCCCGCACCGTACCCGCTTTTGGTGCCGCTGATCTATCGCCCTGATGCAAAGCGTCCGTTCGGACACAGCCGGATCACACGGGCGTGCATGGATATTATTCAGACGGCTTTGCGGACGCTGATGCGGGCAGAGGTCGGAGCGGAATTTTACTCTATCCCACAAAAATATGCGGTCGGTATGTCACAGAAAGCGGAATTCGACAACCATGCTGCCCTTCTCAGTTCATTCCTCAAGATCACGAAGGACGAGGATGGCGAAAAGCCTGAGCTTGGTCAGTTCCAGCAGCAGAGCATGGCACCTCATCTCGATCATATGAAGATGCTCGCATCGCTGTTCGCCGGGGAAACGGGTCTGACCCTCGACGATCTCGGATTCACGACAGACAATCCACAGAGCTATGATGCTATCAGAGCTTCGCACGAAACTCTCCGTCTTTATGCCCGCAAGGCACAGCGGAATTTCAGCGTCGGCTTTCTCAATGCCGGATATCTTGCGGCCTGCATAAGGGACGACACCGGTTACGAGCGTCGCGCATTTGCCGATACACGGGTAGAGTGGGCACCTATTTTCGAGCCTGATGCGGGCGCCATCGGCGCGATAGGCGATGCGGTCTATAAGGTCAATCAGGCCGTGCCGGATTTCATAGGCACAAAAAATATTCACCGTCTCACAGGGTTAAGGAGCGATACCGAATGACGGCAGAAGATATCAGGGCTCGCATAGCGGAGCTGATAGGCGAGAACGGCCAGCTCCGTGCTATCCTGAAACGGATCGCAGAGGGACGGGCAGGTTTCAGCGACACGATGCAGTATGCCATAGTGTCCGGCAGGATAATGGGCAAGGAACTCTCATCGGTCATACTCGAGCTCGCGGAGGGCAGACCTGAGATTGCCCGGCAGCTTCTCCTTGACCGATATGACGATATCAACGATCTTTGCAATCAGGTACAGACGGCTCTGGATGCTAAGCAGGGCTTGCATCTCAGGCCGCAGAAAGCGCCGTTTCCTGCAGAGAGAGTAAAGCAGATCACCGATTCACTCACGGATCCGACGGTCTCTGACGATACGATCAGACGCCGGGCGAGGTCATCTGCCAATATCGCTGCGTCGTTCCATGATGATTATATCAAGGCAAATGCGGATTTCCGGTCGAAAGCAGGCCTGCAGTGCTATATCACGAGGGAGACCGACGGCAAGTGCTGCCCCTGGTGTACCGACCTTGCAGGGCACTATCGCTATCCCGAGGATATTCCCGAAAGTATATTCCAACGGCACGACAACTGCACCTGCACTGTTACCTACGAATGCGGCAGGATGCGGCGGCAGAAAGTATGGAGCAAGCGTGAATGGAGCAATGAGCAGGAGCAGGAGTATCTCAAAGCCCTTGATGAGAAAAAAACCGAGGAGCGCCGGAGGCTGAAAGAGCGGAAGGAGCTTTCCGAAAAAAGCAAACCGAAGGTGTTCAGCCGGGAGGAAGCTCTTCGCTTGCAGGCGGAGCATATGCCGAGGGTGTTGACAGGAGAGGCTGAAAGTGGTATAATTAATGAAGCAAGGGTAATTGACTCAATGTTCTATGCAGATGACTATGAAGCTAAAACATACACCAAAGAAGAAATAATAGAAAATCTGAGAACATCTGCCGTTGGATTAGAAACGATTGAATATTTAGAAAATAATCCACAAGTTAAAGTCAAGCTTTCGGAAAATTCAGAAATCACCAACAGGGGTCAACACGAGAATAATATGTTGACTATTTGGCTTAATAATTGTCCAAACGTAAGAGTGGCGGGTCAAACTGTTGTTCACGAAGTCACGCACCACAGATATGGTATCGGCGGCAGTCAGCAAGCAGAAACAATTTGTTTTGCATTTGAGAAGATGCATAAAGAGAACAGGAAATATCTGACACCTGAAGAATGGGATACTCTTGTGGAAAGTGTAAAGAGAGCTTATTGGAATTTGCCTGTTGAAGGAGGCGTAGATCATCTTGAAAGATTTGATTTCATTATTAAAAAAAGGTGAAAAAGTGTTATGCCCTTCGTGCCAAAATGGCTTTATTGAGCCAGTAAATGTAAGTGGTAGAGACGTTGACATTAGTGAAATACCATATTTCAAGTGCACAAATTGCGATTACTACATAGAAATGATTCCGGCAATAACAGTTGAATAGCAAGAATCCGTCCAGCAATGGGCGGTTTTCTTATACCCAGTTTTGAGCGTAACTCATCAAAAATGCGGGTGAAACGCTAATAAAACGCTCATTTCCTGCAAAAATGAGCGATAACAAAATACGGATACAAGCGTTTGCTAAGGACATAAATGTCCCCGGCAGGCGCTTTTATTATGCCCGAAAGGAGCTGAAACTATGGCTAATCAGCCGAGAGCAAGACCCAACCTTCGCCCGGATCACAACGGCACGCAGCGGGCTCAGTTTGAGTCGAATAAAAAGAAGATATATTCGTCACAGAGCGTCTGCGGCATCTGCGGAAAGCCGGTCGATTTCGCGTTCAGATTCCCTCACCCTCTGAGCCCGTGTATAGATCATATCGTGCCCGTATCCAAGGGCGGCCACCCTTCGGCGCTGGAGAACCTCCAGCTTGCACATATGTGCTGCAACCGTCAGAAGTCAGACAAGCTCACCGAAAAGCAGAAGTTTTCGCAGGAACCTGAGCTGATCTCCAACAGAGTGCTGCCGCTGACGTTCGACTGGAAAACAGTCTGACCGAAAGGAGAGCCATGAGCGAACGCACAGGAAGGCAGACACCGACTGTCAGTCGTGTGCTGCCGTACACAAACTCGCTCGGTGCAGAGGCAGTGGAGATATACAACAGATCCGGCAGGGAAGCTCTGGAATGGCAGGAGCGCCTGATCGAGGATATCATGGCTGTCAATGACGACGGCCAATGGGTACACATGAAATTCGGGTATGCTGTTCCGCGCCGAAACGGCAAGTCCGAGCTCGTCATAATGCGTGCGCTCTGGGGGATCACTCATTCGGAGCGTATTCTCTATACCGCTCACCGCACGAATACCTCCCGCAGCATCTGGGAGAAGATGGTCGACAGGCTTGCGAAAGCGGGCTATGTCGAAAGCGTCGACTTCAAGACCTATAAGCGCAACGGCGATGAGTGTATCATATGGCTCACCGAAAACGGAGGCGTTATGAACTTCCGGACGAGGTCAACGAAGGGCGGCCTCGGTGAAGGATACGATCTTTTGATCATTGACGAGGCGCAGGAGTATACCGCCGATCAGCAGAGTGCGCTGAAATATATCGTTACCGACAGCCCGAACCCGCAGACAATATTGCTCGGCACACCGCCGACTGTAGTATCCTCGGGAGATGTTTTCCTGAAATACCGCAAGCGCACTCTGTCCGGCGAGGAAAAGGATGCCGGCTGGGCGGAATGGTCCGTGCCGGAACTGACAGATGCTCATGATCCGGAGCTCTGGTATGAGACGAATCCTTCGCTCGGTTACATCCTGACAGAAAGAACGATCCGCTCCGAACTGGGCGACGATCAGATCGATGACAACATTCAGAGGCTTGGTCTGTGGATAACCTATTCGCAGAAATCAGCTATAAGTCGCAAGGAGTGGGAAGAGTTTGGCCTTTCTGAATCTCCGACGCTCAAGGAGCCTGTCAGGCTGTTTTTCGGCATAAAGTACTCACAGCAGGCTCCGAATGTATCTCTTGCTGTAGCAGCAAGGATATCCGGAGACAGGATATTTGTGGAGGCGATAGACTGCCGCCCGGTCAGAGACGGAAATTCGTGGATGATCGCATACCTGCAGAACCCGCACGCTGTCTCTGTGGCGATAGACGGTGCCGGCAATCAGCACATTCTCGAGCAGGAAATGAAGGACGCCGAGGTGGAGTGCAGGGCAGTTCTGCCGAAGGTGTCAGATATCATCGAAGCAAACGCCCTGTTTGAAAAGGACCTGTTTGCTGACAAGATCAGGCATTGCGGACAGCCGAGCCTTGCGCAGGCGATCTCTAACTGCGAGCACAGAGCAATAGGCACATCCGGAGGCTTTGGCTACAGCTCAGCTCTGGAAGGCGCAGATGCCTCGCTTGTCGAGGCAGTAACGCTTGCATACCGGCTCTGCGCGAAGTCGAAAGAAGAAGCTGGCATACAGACGGTAACATACTGAAAGAGGTGCAATATGGACAAAGAAACACTAGCTAAGATCAATTCATTCACTCGCAGGGAATTTACAGCGAAAGAGCTCTATGCTTTTCCTGTGACTCTCTGCGACAACAACATCGACCGCGATGGCGAGGCATTCTCCGATGAAGCGCTCGAAACTCTGAAGGGGCTGTTCGTCGGAAAGACGGGTATCTTCGATCATGATCCGAAGGGAGAGAACCAGAGCGCCCGGATCTACGATACTGAAGTTGTTGCCGATCCCGAAAAGCTGACAGCCTACGGTACACCGTACAAGTACCTGAAGGGAATGGCATACATGGTGCGCACCGAGAAGAATAAATCGCTGATTGAGGAGATCGATGCCGGGATCAAGAAAGAAGTGTCAATAAGCTGCTCGGCTGAGAAGAAGCTATGCTCGATCTGCGGATCCGTAAGCGGCGGGTGTGAGCATATCAAGGGCAAGGAGTATGACGGCAAGATATGCTATCACTCACTCGAAGACATCACCGATGCCTATGAATGGAGCTTTGTTGCTGTTCCCGCACAGGTGAACGCGGGAGTCACAAAGAAATATGACAAAGCAGAAAAGGAGGAAAAGAAAATGGACGAAAGGTTCAGACAGATCGGCTCGCAGGAAGAGCTCGACAAGCTCGTAGCTGCTGCTGTTGAGGAGGCCGTGAAAAAGTACGAGGGCTGGATATCTCCCGAGGAACATCAGAAGCAGCTCGATGCGGTCACAGCCGAGAAGAAGAGCTTTGAGATCAAGTGTCTCAAGCTCAATGCTGCGATCAGTACCGGGCTTCCGGTAGAGCTTGCCGGGAAGATTTCCGGCGATACCGAAGAGGCTATCCTGAAGGACGCAGAAGCGTTCGCTGCACTCACGGTAAAGGCAGCACAGCAGGTAAGGCATTTCTCGCCCGAGGGCGGGGTAATGTCCGGCGTAGAAAAGGCGTTCTATGACAAGAACCCAGAGCTTAAACATTAAGGAGGATAAGAATATGGCACATGAACATCAGGAAAGATACTCAGAGCTGGTCCTTGAAAGACTCAGGAATGAGCTCGTGCTCTCAGATGGAGATATCTTTAACAACGACTACGAGGGCGACCCCACGGCAGGTATAGTCAAGATTCCTGTCCGCGATACTGAGGTACAGGTATCCGACTACGACAAGGCCAACGGCATCCCGCCGACCAACGGCTCAACAGCTTATGTGGATATGCCGATCACGAAGGACAAGGCTGTCAACGAGATCATCGACGACTACGATGCGGAGGCTGTTCCGGACGACCTTGTGGCTGATCGTCTCGATAGTGCAGGCTACAGCCTCGCTGCAACCGTCGACAGTGATGGTGCTTCTACACTGCTTGCAGGAGCTACTGTGATGAACGTTGCAGCTCTCTCAAGCGCCAATATCTATAGCACTGTCGTAAGCATCCGTACTGCGATGAGTAAAGCCAAGATTCCCAACGATGGCAGACGCTATATGCTCTGCACGCCCGACATTATCGCACTGTTTCTCACATGCCCCGAGTTCGTCCGTTCGACTGCACTCGGAGATCAGACTGTAGAAAATGGCTTCGTCGGTAAGATCGCCGGGTTCAAGGTCAAAGAGTACAATGACGAGACTGCCAACCTTGCTATGATCGCTGGTCATCCGAGATTTGCGACGAGGGTAAAAGCCTGGAAAAAGCCTGTCAAGATACAGGATCTCTCCGGAAGCGGCAAGTATATCGGCGCTTCGGCTGTCCAGGGCAGATTCATTTACGATCATAAGGTCCTCAGATCTGTCGCTATAAGGGCAGTTTATTCGCCCGGCAGTCTGACAGCGTCTCTTGCAGCGGCAACAGGCGCAAGCTCAACTGGCAAGACTATCGTCACCGTAACAGCCGGCAATACCGGTACAACTTATGCTTATAAGCTCAATCCTACCAAGAGAGCAACGTTCGGCGAGACATCGTCTGATTACAACGGTACCAGCCTGACCTCCGGCACCACCAAGATTGAGGTGTCCGCAGGTGATGTGATCGAGGTCGTTAATCTCAGTGACAGCGCAGTGGTTGCAGTAACGTATCTTACGGTAGCAGCTGCTGATATCGGCGTATGAGCTTCCGTGTAACGACGTTGTTTGTTGACGTCACAGACGGCATGCGCCTGTACAGGGTGGATGATACCTACCCTCGTACAGGACTTGATCCGACCGAAAAACGGTTCAAGTTTCTTATCGCAAAAGGATTTATCACGGAAGGAGACGTTCCTTATGGGCGTAACATATGCGACAGTGCAAGACATTCAGACACTGCTGCGGAGCCTGACAGAGGCCGAGCAGGAAAAGGCCGAAAGTCTCCTGCCGATCGCAAGCGCAAAGCTGAGGATATCAGCAGGTAAGTACGGTGCCGACATCGACGCTATGATAAGTGACGATGACGACATCGGACTTGCTGTCAAAGAGATCGTCTGCAAGGCTGTTGTAAGAGCACTTGATGCTACGGCTCAGACAGGCCCGGCATCAGTCGTATCCCAGGAGTCACAGTCGGCCCTGGGATACACAGCCTCAATGACATATCTTAATGCTGGACAGTCGCTGTACTTCCTTCGCAACGAGCTTAAAGATCTCGGGATAATAAGGCAGCGTTATGGAGCTTTGGAGGTGTATGACATTGGCGATACGGGGAACAACGGTCCTGCTGACAGTTAAGACACAGACAGGAACAGACGGCTTCAACAAGCCGGTATATACCGAAATAACGGTGCCGGTGGAAAATGTCCTGATCGGAGAGCCAAAGACAGAGGATATTATAAACGAGCTTCAGCTTTCGGGCAAGAAGCTCGCTTATACCCTCGCTGTCCCGAAAGGCGACACCCACGACTGGACGGACACAAAAGTTCAGTTCTTCGGGCAGGTTTTCCGCACCATCGGTGAACCGACTCAGGGCATCGATGAACTGATCCCGCTGAGCTGGAACAAGAAAGTCAAGGTGGAGCACTATGAAGGTTGAGAAGCTTGAGCTGAACAGCAAGGGCATACGGGAAATGCTTCGCTCCGAAGAAATGAAGCAGATCTGCAAGGAATATACGGACAGTGCAGCGGAGGCCCTGGGAGAAGGCTATGAGAGCGAGGGCTATACAGGCAGGAATCGCGTTAATGCCGAGCTGATCGCTGTTACACATAAGGCTGTCAGCGATAATAAGAGGGACAACCGGATGATAAAGGCGGTGCTGAGCAGATGATCATCGAGAAGTATATATGTTCATATCTGAACGCCAATTCAGAAGCGCCGGCATACTGTGAGGTGCCGGAAAAAGCTCCGGAGAGATTCTTTATAATCGAGAAGTTCGGATCCGGGGTTGAAGATCTCATTACATCTGCGACGGTTGCGGTGCAGTCATACGCCGGCACAAAGCTGGCGGCTGCTCAGCTCAACGAAGATCTGAAAGGGCTTATGGAGCATCTTGCCGAAGAGCCTGAGATATCACGCTGCAAACTCAACAGCGATTATGATCATACAGACACCGGTTCAAAGAGATACCGCTATCAGGCGGTATTCGATATAACATTTTTTTAAGGAGGATCAAAATAATGTCAAACAACAAAAACAATGTTACGACCGGCAAGCCCCGTGTCGGAGGTGCGGCATTTATCGCACCGATAGGGACAGCACTCCCCGCCGATGCAGTCGCTTCGCTTGCCGCTGCCTTCGCCGGGCTTGGTTACTGTTCCGAGGACGGCCTTAAAAACAACGGAGCAATCACCACCGAGAAGGTAAAGGCATGGGGCGGTGATGTCGTTATGGCTCCTCAGACAGAGAAATCCGATGAATTCAAGGTCACTCTTATCGAGAGCACGAACACAACAGTACTCAAGACCGTCTTCGGAGACGGCAATGTTTCAGGTTCGCTGGCGAACGGATTAACAGTGACGGCCAATTCTCTCGAGCTGGAGGAACACGTATGGATATTCGATATGATCCTGCGAGGCAATATCCTCAAACGTGTTGTCATACCCAGCGGCAAAGTGACCGCTGTAGACGAAGTCACATACGACGATAAATCTGCTGTTGCATACGCGCTTACTATTGCTGCTCTGCCGGATGCGAGCGGCAACACTCATTATGAGTACTTGAAAGATCCTGCGATCCCCGGTATCATTCTTGACAGGCAGACTGCCGAGATCGCTGACGGTAACTCCCTGACGCTGACAGCATCGTCTTTTCCGACCGATGCATCAGTAACATGGGCATCAAGTGACACTGATGTTGCAACGGTATCGGAGGGGACAGTAACGGCTGTTGACCCCGGCATTGCCAAGATAACTGCATCCATCACCGTCAGCGGCACCGTTTATAAGGCGGAGTGTTACATCACAGTAACAGCTGCATCGTAAGGAGGGCGCTATGAAGACAAAATCAGGATTTGAATTTGAAAAATCTCCGGAGGCCTTGGACAATTGGGAACTGCTTGAAGACTTGGTCGATCTGGAGACAAACAGTGCAAAGATTGTCCCGGTATGCCGCAGGCTTCTCGGTGCTGAGGGGGCAAGCCGTCTAAAAGAACACTGCCGGGGCGAAGACGGTAAAGTATCGGCTTCGGCAATGCAGGAAGAGATCATGGAGATCTTCTCCCTGTTGGGAGAGGAGAATGATGAAAAAAACTGATGTTCCTCGCTCATACACTTGCGGCCGCCCGCGACGAGCTGATCTGCGATCTCGCGGAGACCTATCACATTTATGATATAAAGCAGCTGCCGCCTCGGGTGGTAGCTGCTTTTGCGTATGGGCTGAGGAATGACAGCAGGATAAAAATGAAGCTGCGCGGTGACAGATATACAATGTCAGAACTGATGCTTGCGATGATCTATGACAGAATGGTAATACTCCAATGGGCCTGCAGGATCGGGCACAGAGGTGATCCTCCGGAATCGCTTACGGCTAAGCTGCTTGACCTTGGCGATGCCGATCAGAACGACGTTGTCTCTTTCGAGGACGGCAGCGACTTTGAAGCCTACCGGGCTTCGATACTGAGAGGGGGATGAACAAATGTCGACCGAGCTTGCTAAGGCTTACGTGCAGATACTTCCGTCTGCAAGAGGTATGAAGGATAATCTCACAAAGGTGCTTGACAATGAGATGCCCTCCGGAGAGCCGGCAGGTGAAAAACTTGGCGGCAGCCTGGTCGGCGGCATCAGAAAAATTGTTGTATCCGCAGGAATAGGCAAGCTGATAAGAAGCACCCTCGAAGAGGGTGCTGCACTTGAACAGTCGGTCGGTGGCGTGGAAACGCTGTTTAAAAAGAGCTCTGGCACAGTGATAAAGAATGCTGAAAAAGCATACAAAACTGCCGGTTTATCCGCCAACGATTATATGGAGACAGTCACAAGCTTTTCTGCGACTCTGCTCCAGGGCTTGGGCGGAGACACGGTAAAAGCAGCAGATATCGCTGATAAGGCCATCATAGCCATGAGCGACAACAGCAATAAATTCGGCACGGATATGAGGTCGGTCATGACGGCATATCAGGGCTTTGCCAAGCAGAATTATACGATGCTCGATAATCTGAAGCTGGGCTACGGAGGCACTCAGGCAGAGATGGCCAGGCTTATCAACGATTCAGGCGTACTTGGCGATGCGATCAAAGTAAACGCCGATACGGTCAAGGATGTTCCTTTTGATAAGATCATAGAAGCGATAGGGATCATCCAGGATGATCTCGGAGTCACCGGGACTACCGCAAAGGAAGCGGCATCGACCTTCTCAGGCTCTATGGCGAGCATGAGAGCCTCTGTCAAAAATCTGCTCGGTGCCATTGCATCGGGCAACGGTGTCGAAGCAGCGACAGATGCATTCATATCGACAGCAGAGACATTCCTGAGTAAGAACTTTGTTCCGATGCTTTCGCGTGTTATGAATTCAGCCGGGAAGTTTATCAAGGAGACGATCAAAAACGCTCCGGAATTTCTCAGCGAGCTGGTCAAGGAACTTGATTTCGACAGCGCAGCGACTTTGTTTGCTGCGCTGTCGGCACCGAAGGCGGCCAAGAAGCTGCTGAGCGTCTTTAAGACAGATCCTGATACGATGGGCAGCCTCAGACGTTCGGGTGAGGCTATCGGCGGAACGATAGGCGACAGCACCGCAGGAACGGCCGAGGGGACTGCCGGGAGCTTTACGCAAAAGTTCTCAAAAGGTCTGAGCGCAGCTTCCTCGCTGATATCGGCAGCGATCGTCGGCTGGAATATAGGCACAATGATATATAATTGTGCCAAGCCGGGAATAGACAAGATCACAGATGCGCTTGTTAACGCAGCACATGCTGAGGAAGATGCCAGACTCAATGATGAAATGGCAAAGGCTGATCAGAAGTGGAGAATAGTTGACTATCAGCAGAGAGGGGCGTGGTGGATCAACACTTCCGACTGGAACAATCAGGCGGCAATCGACAACGCTGCTTTTATCCTTGGTGAAGCTGAAAAATACAAGTCCTTCGGTGTGACGGTCGATGATGTGTACTACTCGCTGTCAAATCCCGGAGGTGACAGCACATCTCACAGGAAATACCGGGCAGCGCAGGAGGGCAAGACATGGGGCAGCGACCTTTCAAAAGGTTTTGCAAAGGGCATCTCTGACAATAGAGGGAGCGTTACCAAGGCTGCTGTTTCTACTGCCGGAGCGGTCAAATCCGTTCTCGGTTTCTCCGAGCCGGAAGAAGGACCTCTTTCGGATTTCCATACTTATGCCCCGGATATGATGCAGCTCTTTGCAAGAGGGATCTCCGATAACAGACATTTGGTGGAAAATGAGGTAGTGTCAATGATGAGCAGCGTCCGAGGCACAATGACAGAGCCTGTGGAATTCAGCGGTTCCGAAGCTGGCAGAGTGGAGACGCAGCAGAAGACCATAGTTCTGATGCTGACTGACAGTGCAGGCATGGTCATCGCCAAAGGCACAGTTGAAGATATCGACGAGCTGCAAGGTGCATCTGTTATGCTTGGTGAGAGGGGGCTTGCGATATGACTATAACCTACAACGAAAGGAACTCCGGCAGCTTCGGGCTGATCCTGACAGATGTCGAAAAGCCGGCTCCGAAGAAGCAGATCGTCAGGGAGAAGATCCCTTTTTCAAACCGCCAGCCCGATTTTTCCAGAGTTTTGGGGAAGTATACTTACCAGAGAAGGACCTTAAAATATACCTTTGCCTGTAAGGCACCTTCAGAAAAGCTCCTGACGGATCTGATCTCAGATGTCAGTGAATGGCTTTCCGAAGCGCCTGCCGGAGATCTAAAGGAAAGCTCAGATCCTTCGTACCGCTATGCGGAATGCACTTGCGATGAGATCGGTGTATCGTATATTTCTCCGAGAGCTGCAAAGATCGAGGCCGTGTTCACCTGCTATCCTTACAAGATATCCGAGTATACGCATCCTGCTTACTATGCGGCTTCAGCTTCATTTGCGGCCGAGACCTACGTCTCTTCGATCGGAAAGGATACTGTGCCGCTCTTCACCTGTGCTGCAAGCTGTCAGATCAGCTATAATGATATCATATATACTATCCCCGCAAACAGCAGAAGGCACATGATAACGGATATCGTCTTCAGGCGTGGCGGCAATGAATTCCGGCTCCGGGGCTCAGGCGAGCTGATGATAGAATGTCTTGAGGAGGTGTTTTAATGTATAATGTATATGCCATCAACGGTTCCGAGCGCATCAAGCTGCACGATGCAGACCCGGAAATCAGTCCTAAAGCGCTGGGGACAGGTAAAGAGGCCGTCAACAGTATCGACAGTTTCGAGTTGACGCTCTATCCTGATAATCCCGGATATGCAGCTATCATACCTATGCAGACGATGCTGGAGGTCTTCCGTGCCTCGGACAGCAAAAGGCGTTTCCGGGGTCGGGCTCTGAAGCCCACCGGCGAAATGACATCCGGCGGGATTGCATCCAGAAAGTATGTTTTTGAGAGTGAGATGTCCTATCTCTGGGATAGTGTTCAGGGGTATCATACGGCGAATAACGCAGTGCAGATGTTTACGATGATGCTTGCCGATCACAACGTTCAGCAGTCTGCGGACAAGCAGATCCACCTCGGACAGATACTCGTAACGGACAATCACAAGCACACCTGGCATTATGTCAAAACGATGCAGGCGATACAGGATTACATAAGTGAATACGGTGGAGAGATCCGCTTGCGGTATGATGATAACGATAATATGTATCTTGATTACACCGATACTGTGTGGACAACAGGCTCGGACACCAGGATCGAACTTGCGGTCAATATGCAGTCGGTCAGCTGGACTGTGGATCCCACGTCGATTGCTTCAGGCGTATATGCTGTAGGCGCCAAGCTTCACGATGACGGCAGTGCCGAACGTCTTGTACTCGATGATGTTGTGTGGAACGATGCGCTTGTCGCCAAGTACGGCAAGATCGTCGCAGTTGTCGAATGGGATGACGTAACTGTCATCACCACTCTGCGCACTAAGGCGGAGCAGTGGCTCGCAAAACAGAGCGGTGAGTTGCATCAGTACAGCGTTACGGCTGTGGATCTCAGCAAGATAGACAAGTCCTTCGACGAGTTCTCGGTCGGCACGCAGTACGCGATCAAGAATCCGCTTATCGGGCTTGACGATGTTGTCAGATGTATCGGGAAGACCTGGAGCATCAACGACATATCCCGCGACCGCCTGACCTTCGGAGACCGCTATGAGACGCTCACTGCGCTGACATCGGCGAAGAGCAAGGCACTTGACATCAAGATCGACAAGGTGGCAGCAGATATTACAGATGCGCAGGAAGCTTATGTTCAGCAGGTCGTGGCAACTCAGACGGCCTTGCTAAGAGGCGCAGAGGGCGGGTACAGATACGACCGCCTCGACAGCGAAGGTAAGCCCGTAGAAACATTCTATCTCAACGCTCCGAGCATCGAGACAGCGACTCAGGCACTACGCATCAACCGCAACGGCATAGGCTTCTGGCAGGGGCAGGCCGGCGGAGCGATGAACGGACCGTACACTGCCGCATGGACGATCGACGGCACCTTCAATACCGCTTATATCGTCGGCAGAGCAATCACAGGCTTCACCTTCAACAACGGTGACGGCACCTTTGTGGTAAGAGCTGACGGCTCAGTTACAGCGAGAAATCTTACAGTAGTTAATGGTTCGATCAACTGCGGAAACGGCAAATTTACAGTTGACAATACAGGAAATGTAACAGCAGCAAAGATTACTATAACAGGAGGATCCGTTGATATTAACACTGACGATCAGGCCGAAAGCATAATCAAACTAAACTCGCCAGAGGTTGACAGTTCATTCAAGCCGGAAGGTCTTGAAAGCGTCGGAGAATCGAACGGCGACACATATAAAGCAACAGTTAATCCTTTCCTTGGGGTGAGCGTGGAGCAAGGCAATCAAGGAGTAAATATGAACAGTTATGGAATAATTGTAAATGACTCACAGGGTAACAATAAGGTTATCATCGATACAGCTGGAGGAGGGACGTTCGAAAAACTGTTTGTCAAAAGTGCGAGCAGCGGTGTTGTATATGACGTCGGCGCAAAGCTGGATCAGATCTAAGGAGTGAGGAATAGCAAATGAGAATAACGATATACCCTAACGGTGAAGTCTATATTCCGGATAAGCTCATTGGCTTTGTCGGCGAGACAAATCATCGGACGATCGATTTCATCTTCGACCCGGTAGAGGGCGCATCCTGCTATGAGCTTCGCTTGCTCTATCCCGATAAAACAGCATATCTTGCTCCAATCACAAACAAAAAGATCACTGTCACAGGCTCGATGCTGCCGAGAGCAGGACGTATCAGGGGGCAATGGCTGGCTTACACAACGAACAACGACGATGAATACACACTTGTCGCCAAGTCGGAGATGTTCGACCTCATCATCGGCGAGAGCATCGGTGATGACATATCCCCAGTGCCCACATACGAGGCATCGATAGCAGCGGCGGCAGCGCTGGTGGAGCAAGGGTTGACCAAAGAGCAGATCATAACTGCGATATACCAGATAGTCGAGAGCGGCGAGGTGACTGACCTTGACAGCGGCTTTGTTACGACCCTCAAAGAGATCCTCCATAATACAGGCTTTCGGATTGGTGTCGGGACAGAGGCAGAACTTGCAGCGCTCGAAGAAGCAGGCCTGCTCGAAGAGGGCGTGCTCTACATCCCGAGCGACGAAGATACAGGCTGGCAGGAACTAACGCTCCTCAACGGCTGGACAACATACTCATTCTCAGACACCGAGGATGATACCCCGCAGACACCGCAGATCAGGCGCATCGGGAATCACGTCTACGTGCGCGGCGCAATAGCCAATACCGATATCTCACCCTTGCTCTCTGTCAAAAAGATTTTTGCAGTCGCACCCGAAGGCATGAAGGCTACCCGGCACGTTTTCAGATCAACAACAGGCTTCGGTCTGAGTGTCAGCCGTTTGGAAACAAACCCTTCGGGCGACCTCTTCACCCGTGCCGTTTTCGACCTTGAGAGCGGTGAGCGGCTGACTTCCTGCTCGTGGATGTCAATAGATATGGACTATATCATAGACTAGGAGGGAGACTATGGCATACTTCAACGGCAGAAAAGTCTTGCTCGGGCTTCGTCAGGCCGAGGGTGGGGCGAAGAACCTCATCAACCTTGACCCTAACGACGGATATGAGACAGGCTATTGCCTTGCTCTTAATAATTATGGTGGAGTTGACACCGAAACGAGAGCAGAGTGGGCAACATCAGGGTATATCCCAGTGACACCAGGAAAAAAGTACCTATATGCACACGAGCAGGCGTGGCCTTCGGGAAAGTCAACAATAGCGCTTTTCTTTTATACTGAAAAAGGCGGTAGTCCGCAAAATGGGCAACGATACCCGACAAATTTTTCAAGCGCACACGGAGGCTGGTTTTTTACAGCTCCATCAGGTGTAGCTTTCGTGAGAATACCCCTTGACAGCTATGCTCTGCCTCCCAACGGCACAAGCGTAATGTACGAATTGAGGTGAGATCGTATGATAGATAAGATTGCAAAGTTGATTGACGTTAAATCACTCGTAACCCTCGCCCTGACCGCAGTTTTCTGCGTCCTTGCGATACGCGGCGATATTTCAGTCGAGCATTTCCTAACGGTTTATACGGTAATAATCGCCTTTTATTTCGGTGTTCAATATGAGAAACACCGCAACAAATCAGATGAAGAACTTGCCGAACAGGGCTTGACCGAGTTGAAAGAGGGTGATGACATTGGTGACTGAAATAGTCATTGCTGTATTATCCCTCATAGGAACGTTTATAGGGTCTTACAGCGGAATACGGTTAATGTCTTATCGCATAGAGCAGCTCGAAAAAAAGGTCGAAAAGCACAACAACCTCGTCGAGCGGATGTATAAGGTGGAAGAGCGAACCGAATTACAGGAAGAAAAAATAAAGGTCGCCAATCACAGGCTTGACGATCTTGAAAGAAAGGTGGAATAATTATGATCCAAGGCGTAGACCTCAGCTACTGTCAGCCAAAGGTTGACTTCAAGAAGCTCAAAGCGCAGGGCTTCAAATTCGTGATACTCAGAGCGGGGTACGGCGATGCGCTGAAATATCCAAAGCAGTACGACCCGACCTTCGAGGGGCATTATGCCGCAGCAACAGCCGCAGGGCTCGATGTGGGCGCTTATTGGTACAGCTACGCCGACAGCCCGGAGAACGCAAGGCAAGAGGCTCAGGCGTTCATCAAGGCGCTGAAAGGCAAGAAGTTTTCATACCCGGTGTATTTCGACATCGAAGAGCGCTCGCAATTCTACCGAGGAATGACTTTCTGCGACAGCATCATCAACGCCTTCTGCGGCGAGCTTGAAAAGGCAGGCTACTATGCCGGAGTTTACTGTTCGACATACTGGTACACGAACTTTGTGTCAAAAGCCGTCCGCGACAAATACCCCTGCTGGATAGCGGAATACAACACGAAATGCAATTACGGCGGCAGCTATCAGATGTGGCAGAACGGCCTCGTGTACGTCGAGGGTCTCGGCAGCATAGACCACGACTTCTGCTACGTCGATTATCCGTCGATCATCAAGGCCGCAGGCAAGAACGGCTATCCGAAGCCGACAGCGGCACCGAAGCCCGCTCCGAAAAAGACCGTCGAAGAGCTGGCAAGAGAGGTCATCGCAGGCAAGTGGGGCGCAGGAGCAGAGAGAGCCAAGAAG
>CAMNNQ010000176.1 GCA_946545645.1 uncultured Clostridia bacterium
CTTTCAATAGAAAATCAGAAGCTGATACTGACGAAGTACGTCAAAGAACAGGGCTGGAACTTGATCGACATTTATGTTGATGACGGTTACTCAGGTACGGATTTTGACCGTCCCGGGGTACAGCGTTTGCTCGAAGATGCGAAGACAGGAAAGATCAATCTGATAATCTGTAAAGACCTTTCTCGTTTCGGAAGGAATTACATTCAGGTCGGACAGTACACAGATTACATTTTCCCGACCTACAATATCCGTTTTATTGCGCTTAATGACAATGTCGATACAGCTGCTAAAGATAGTTCAGCTCTGGACATGATGCCGATACTCAATTTATTCAACGAGTGGCACGCCGCTTCTACCAGCAAAAAAATAAAGGCTGTCATTGAAGCAAATGCTAAGGCAGGGAAATACAGAGCCCGCTGCGCTCCGTATGGTTATGTCAAAAGCAATACCGAGAATAGGCTGCCGGTTCCCGATGAGCCTGCGGCAAGCATCGTGAAACGAATTTTTGAACTGCGGGCAAAAGGTGTAAGTCCTCGTCATATCTGCGATATGTTTAATGATGAGCATATCCCCACTCCGGCTGATTATGCAGCAGAAAAGCATGGCATTTTCAATTCCCGTACCGTTAATCACCTCTGGTATCCCGAAGGAATAAGGCGAATCATAAGCAACCCGCTTTATCTCGGACATTTGGTACAGCTAAGAACGACTACGGTCAGCTACAAAAATCACAAGGTCGTGAAAAAAAGCGAGGAGGAAATGGTGATCATCAAGAACACCCATGAGCCGCTTGTTTCACAAGAACTTTGGGATAAAGTCAAGGAAATGGAAGCATCGGTCAGCCAGGGCAAGCGTGACAAGCATGGTGAGATCATGCCGCTTTCAGGGCTGATGTACTGTGCAGACTGCGGTGATAAAATGCGGCTCGGCTGGAACAACACAACGGCAGGCAGCAAGAAAAAGCCTCGCAAGTATTTAAGGCACAACTATCAGTGCGGTAAGTACAGCAGGTTCGGCAAGTATCTTTGCACAAGTCATCACATCAAAATGAAAGACATCAATGCAATAGTGCTTGCGGATATTCGGTCAAAGGCGGCATTGGTAATTGCAGACGAGGAGTATGCTAGAGAATTCTTTCTCTCGCAAAAGGAGCAGTACAACACCAAGCAGTCCGAAGTTGACACAAAGCGTCTGCGTGTGTGCATGGCAAGACTTGACGAGTTGGCAAAGCTGATACCCTCTATTTATGAGGACAAAGTGATCGGCAAGATCCCCGAGGATATTTGCGTTAGCCTTCTGGAAAAGTATCAGACGGAGCAGACTGCTCTTACCGAGGAGGTCGAGCAGATAGAAAGCAAGCTGTCTGCTGCAACGAAGGACAAGCAGGATGTCGAGGAATACATAAGGCGATTAAAGAAATATGCAGACGTTCCCGAGCTTACCCGTGAGATGTGCTTGGAGCTGATCGAGTACATCACCGTTGACGAATATGCGGCTGACAGGCCGAGGGATATTCACATTTACTACAAGCTGCTGGACAAGCCGCTGCCGAACAAGATGAGGCTGGAGATCAACGCAAATGATGAAACCGCGTGAATGCGCGGTTTCATCAAAAGCTATTTGTGTGTCCTTATGAGGTGTTGACTACTTTGAACTTGTATTCCCATATGTTCAGAGAAAACCAAGTCAGAGCCTGCGACGCTGTTGCAAATGCTCTGAGCTTTAACAAACCCGAGCCTACACCGCCCAAAGACCCAGAACCGACTATCACGGCAGACAATTGTAATGAAAGTGACATCAACCGTGCGAAGATCATCTGCATCAAGACAGGCTACGGTGCGTGAAGACAGCGTAAGTCCCAAGTAAGTCCCAAGAGCAATTTTTCAGAAAATAAAAAACTCTGAAACAACGTATCTACGCCGTTTCAGAGCCTAAAATTGTGGTGACCCGTACGGGAATTGAAAATCCCCCCACGCTTTTTCGATGTTTTTGAAACTTCTCAAAACATCGGAATTTCGGGCATTTCAGCGAAATTGCCTCTTGTGTCTTTCACCAAGTTTTTACGGCGATAATGAACAAATAAAGAACAAGAATCACGGTGTGTCTCTTTTTTTGTACAGTTTCATATTTCAATGTCGGTCAAAATCGACTTTATATTGAAATATGAAACTTTTTGCTTGTTCCTCAAAATTGAATTAAGGTCAATCATACAAGAATATTTACTTTTGAGTAGAATCTTTTCAGATTGTAAATATCCCAACAGGCTTTGCAGACTCCTCAATGAGCGGATGATCATACTGTGTCTCGCTGATATGGAGCAGAAATTCGATGAGGCTATCTCCTGTTAGGGAGAACTTTGGAAGCAGAACGACAGCGGTTATCAGAAAGTTGTCCTTGCTGCCGATGCAGAGAAGATGCTCGGTCTTGAAAACTGCTTCATAAGTATGGCGAGAGAAGCGGTGTTTGAGTGTATGGTTTATATTTGATGTTCAACGGCTGTGCCTTCGGGTGCAGCCGTTCCTTGTTTGTTTATTGAAAACAAACTTATGTAACTATTCTGAGTCATCTCACGAATCTTTCTCCAAGCATACCTGTTATCACAATTATCATCGATTGTTTTTAAGAATTCACCGATTTCTTCTAACAATGGTACAAGATTGCCTATTTGATCTGATAACACTTTCGCAACTCGTGTATTAGAAGATGTAATATAATCTATCATATTTTTGTTTTGCTTAAGATTATCTATTTTTTCTTCTATAATAGCACATCTTATCAGATTTACGCTATTTTCTATTGGTGTGAATTTTTGAAATGTTTCTGTTTGGAAAGAAAAAAGTCTTTTCTCAATATCATTTTTCTTTCTGAAACAAGAATAATCTACACCTCGCAAAAAATATACTTGCGATTTTATCATTTGAGTTGTATTATCAAAAACGTTCTCAGGAATTTGTGTATCAGGATGTGACTGGAAATCAAGAATGTTATGCTGCATCAAGAATAAAGATTGATATAGATATAAAGTTTGAAAGAATAGTTGGTTTTCAGTGTTTTTCTTTTCAATCAGATATTTGTTTATTTCACAAAACAATACCACTAAAGTACTTGCAAATACTCCGCCAAAAACAGTTAACAAGAAATTGTTTGAAATCCAAATTGTGTTTAACGAGATAAAATTGCTTTCAATATTTACAGTAATCAAGTAAGTGATTATTAAAAATATAGTAGATAGTATACTTGTGAACTTTATGATTTTAATACTTGTGCTCATTAGTCCTCCTAATAAAATGATTATGATTGATCCTCCAAATCATGCAACGTCTTTCCATCCTTAGTCTTCCATGATACCCATCCATTACAGCTTTTACCCGTAACGAATTGTGCTGCACTTGTAGGACTGTTAAACAAAACATCTTCCTGAAGAATATCATCTATGATTTTGCACTCTTCACGCTTCTTTAGGTTACCAGACGATATAGTATCATCCGTACCGCTGCTGGGAGCGATCTTGCTGCCTTTCAGAACAACAAAGCCCTCAGAGGTCTGCTTGGCAGATGCTTCGACGGTAAAGTTGAGCTTCTTGATAGTACGAGTGAAGAAAAGCTCAATCTCCTCAGATGGAGTATCTGTAGCATCTTCAACAACAGGTGCAGTTTTGTTTAGGGGAACAAAAATTTTATGGCCAAGTGTCCCCATTATGAGCTTGGCATAATCTACGAATTCTTCAAGCTCGCTCTCTTTCTCCTCGGTGATATGTCCGGGAGACGGATCGTTTCCGTTCTTAACGATATATCTGTTAGCTTCGATAGCCAAATTGCAGAATTTGTTTTCAAGATAGCTTATCTCAGTCGGACCGAAAGAGTTGTTGGAGGTTGTAAACACTACAGCTTCTGTCCAGTAATCCTTATCAGGATTCCGCTTATGCTCCATAAGACGATAAAGGATACCTTCACCGTTCTTTCTGATACCAGCCTGTCCTATGTAAGCGATGTTCTCACCAGTATCATCAGAAATGCCAAAAAGGAAATATACTCCGCTCCATTTGAGATCCTCACGGTTTTTGCATTTTTCAATTTCAGTGCGAGGTATCTTATAAGCAACGCCTGTCCAGTTGGCAAGTGTGCATTTGATACGTCCGCTTGCATCTCCGTCCATAAGGAAGAGATTTATGTTTTTTCCTCGGGGCATAATAAACCTCCTTTTACGTTGATATATGATTTTTAATCATTCTCATCTTCATTTGATTCAGGATTATTTGTTATGTATTTTCTCATTTTTATCATTTAACGGCAGATTTTCGATCGTACTGTAGTTAATTGGTTGTGAACAATCTGGAAGGCAGTTCAAAGTATCACTAAGAAGTTTGGAAATTCAGGGAAAATCTATTTTGGGTAAATGGTTCATATTTGATAATCATCGGCTGTGCCTTCGGGTTCAGTCGTTTCGTTTGAATTATCATTGCTTGAAGGAGGAGTAGAGTACTTGACAGCATCACAACATAAAAATATATCATCTTCTTTAAATTTTTCTTTTGATGATAATTCCTTAATGATTTTTTCAATCTGAAATATCTCGTCAATTAATACATTGTCGATAGAATATAGATGCTTTTCTGATGTAAGCGAGACCATTAATTGCCAAATACATACATCTACATAACTATGCAAGTGTTCGCCAAGCGGCTTGAGATTGTTAGGTTTATCACCAGAATGTATTATTGAATTACGAGTTCGATATAGTCTTATTAAGTGCCATGTTATTCTTCGAGTAAATCGCTCTAAATCAATTAAAAAACTATTTCTGCGTTTACATATAGTGTTCATCTGAGCTATTCTACTTCTAAGTATTGGGTAATTATTCAAATATATGTATAGCTTTTGTCTTAAAGCATCATACTTATCCAGAGTAATTAATGCGGCAATTTTGTATTTATTATCATTTCCATCAATCGAATTGATAATATTATTATACTGTTCTATTAATAAATTATCCTTGAGATTACCATCTAATTCCTTAAATAGCATTATTATATATTCTTTTTGTAGCAGAGGAATGGCTTTTCTTTCTATTTCATTTATTTTAGCACGATCTTTATCTGAAACAAATAGTACTTCAAGTATTGACCATAGATTCAAAAATCCATTGCTTAGATTAGTATTCTCTAAAGCGGTATTATGTAATGAAATAACTTTATCAATTTTATCAAACGAACCTCTACTAGCGTTGGTAAGTAGAGCAGTGATCATTAGCTCTGATAATTCGCTTGATTTTTCTGCATCTTCATTTTCTGGAAAGTTAAAACGTTGTACTGTTAAGTCTACAAAAGCATAATCGGATTCAGTATATCGAACCATACATTTGTTTAAAAACCACTTTTTTCGGTCGTCATTCATAAACCGATAAAACTTATAGAAAATATCCAGCTGTTCATATGCAATGTTAGCAGCCTGTCTTTTATCCAACGCTTCGATTTCAAGTTTTGCAATGATGTACTTGTTTTCTGGATACTTAAACTCTTTTGCTTCGCTTATATCAAAATCAAAATCGACATCTAATTTTTGATTCAGTATATCTTTAAAGTTTTGAGCACTTTTGTGTAATGCTACATATACACTATATGTTCTTTTCCTAAAATCAAAGCGATTAAGAAACTCTTCTAACAGCTCACGATCTTTTTTATCTGAATTAGTGAATACCGTTTTATTATGATAATAAATGTAATCAGAACTATATCCCCTATCTAGTAATCCTGGAATATAACAGCGTAAAGCCTGCTCAATCAATCGCTTTTCTTTTTCTTGCGGAGTAATCTTAAGAAGATATTCTTTACACCAATAATCATATTTGCTTAACAGATGAAGGATATAGTGCATCACTTTGTTTCTATCAAATTCAGTACTGCTGTTAAGTTTATTTACTAGCGTTGTTTTTTCTTCTTCAGGGATATACTCTTTAATTATTATATCGTTTTCAAACGATTCTAAAAACTCCTCGAAAATGAATTTTAAGTGTGATTGGTCTATTATCCCTTTTTTTACCAGATCTGCTGTTATTAAATACTCTTTAACCAGCAAATAGGTGTTGAGCACAGGTGCTTTATAAATGTGGTAAGTTGAGTGTTTCAGCATTTCATCAATTCTTTGTGAAAAATAAAGAATGCCGTCATTTATCGGATTTTCATCCGACTTATTCATAGTAAAAAACTTCATATAGCACCGCCTTTCACAATCAACTCGGATAATTTGTCACAACGTACTTTTGATAATTCACGAGGTTCTATTTTCTTTAATCCTCCTCCGTAAACACGCCCCTGACTTTCAAGATCATAGCGAGATATTGAACGCAGGGCTTTCCATATTTCAAATAAAGATTCAGGATTTCTGCTTAAAAAGCTTAAAACATCTTCTTTGGGATAAAGCATCATATATGAGTTAGTTGCAACAGCATTGGTATGATTAAGAATGAATCTGAATGGATTATCAAACTCACTTTTGCTTCTTCCCATATATGAACATAAGAATGGTGTGGCTGAACGTCTTTCTTGAAAATACCATTTTTTACGATTTCGACATAAGTATTTTCTTCCTGTTGTTTCTTTTCCACTTTCCAAATATGCCCATACCCCTGGATGATTAGCTCTCAAATCTTCTTCCGAAAGAGTACAATCTAATAAAAAATACTGTGTTTCAAGAAGAGGGTATCCAGATGTGTCCTTAAATATTTCATTTTCCTTTAATTTGTGTGGACTGGGCAAAATCGGCGTGAAGAATGACATATCTAAACCAAGCTCAGTTATTTGCTCTTTGGAAAGAATAAAAAAACCATTGTCGCCTGTTGCCAAACCTCTTTTTATTGTAAAGAAATCTCCTAATGTTGGTACTTCTATATTATTTGTAGAAACAGACTCGGCTGTTATATTAGTCCATTTGTCCTTTTCAATCAGTTGCTTTTTAGTTACTATTTTGGATACTTCGGGGGTGTCATGTGTACCACCATAAGACAATTCGATTTCATAATCAGAGTGAATGATTTCGTTCCTGAACCATACAACACAAGAAGAAACTAACGCATCTTTGAATTTACTGTTTTCTGGTGTGTATCTATGAATTCTTAGAAGATGCACACTGTTTAATAAATAATCTTTCACTGCTTTTCCGTAGTTAACATCCATAAACTCGCTTGGGATCAACCAGCCAGATATTGCACCTGGTTTGAGTTGTTTATGTGCTGATAGCAGAAAATAACAATAAAGTCCTGCAAGTCCTGAAATAGAAGTATTGGTTTCTTTTTTTATCTTTCTAACCAAATTTGCCTTCTGTTCCTTATCAATAAGATGATGACGAACATATGGCGGATTACTGATTACAAGATTAAAAAGTTTATCATCTTGCGAACAAAGGAAATCACCACAAATCAGATTATAATAGTTTTCTTTCCATAATGAGACGGACTTTTGATAGATTTCAGAATCTATTTCGTAACCTGTTATACTTTTAATCCTTTTGATGCACTTAATTGATTGCAAAGCTGAAAAAAAAGCTCCAGTTCCAAATGATGGCTCTAAAAAGTCGATTTCGTCATCTTCCAACAAAGATACTCCATACGACACAATCTCTTTTGCTAAGTCGTACGGAGTAGCAAACTGTCCCAAGGCACGACGTTCTTCTATATCCTTAGAACTATCGATTTGACATTGAATTATCTCTCTTTGTTTTTCAGTGGAAGTTATATTCCTAACTGAGTTAGATCTTCTATTCTGTGTTCCCATATCCAATCAATTCCTTCTGCTGCTTCGTAGCCAAGATAGCCAGAATCAAAGTAGCCACATAAAAACAATGAATAAGATACATTCGTTCCATATGTTCGTTTTAATTGTTGCATTTTGGTTGCTTCTTCTTTTCGTCGTTTGTTAACATTGGTGAAATCTCCTGCTGACTTCGCTTCAATAAGAATTGGCATAGAGTTTTGTGCTGCACTTAATGGCATAATAACAACATCAACAGGAATATTGACTGTTGTTTCAGCTCCATCCGCAACTAAAACGGGAACATTAGTATGAAATGAATATGTACCTTTTGGCATTTCAGAATACTTTGTATTCTTTTCGGATTTTTTATACCCTTTTGCATTGAGAAACGCTGATATAGCATCTAACTGACGCTTTTCTTGAGCATTTCTTATTATTGGATCTGCTACAGCACCACATAAACGGTCAGCTACGATAGTTGATGATCGTTGAACCTCTATATCTGATGGTTTTCTTTTTTCATCGAGCCAAACAAAAATATCAGGATCAGCCATTTTAATAATTGTTGTAGATATTTTTGTAAGCTGATCATAAAGCATATTTTCGCTCATTCTTGGAGAAACACGAGGATTATCATTATCCTCCATATTTTCAACAAGACTTTTTGATACTCCTGCCAAACCTACAAGCCTGTCACGAGCAATTGGTGGACAAGTAGACATTCTTAGAATTGGCAGTATTTCTGGATGATCTTTCAATAATTCGGGCGAAATATTTAGCAGATAGTTTGAATTAATCAATGCAGATTCGACTTTGCTTGCTGTTGAAATACGAGTATCTCTAAATGCTTTTGGCGCAAATTCCATAAACCATTCGTTATATAAATCGACAGATGCTTGAACATCTCTTTTCCATAAATCAGGTTTATCTCTATTAATCCCCATATTTAATTCTCCTTTACAGTGAATCTAATACTTTTATTCTAATTATAACACAAATACGTTGAAAAATCAACCAAAAACCTATATTTTGCTTAAGTATTGTTGCATGACATCTTTGAGTCTCCACGCAAATCAAAGTCCGTTTTATTGTTTCCATTATTATTGCCTTCCTCTTACTTATTCTCATAAGGATGCATTTATATAGTAGATATAACGAGAAATCAAAAAAACTTGCTCTTTCAATTTATCGTGAGATTCTTTTTATTGTTCAGCTCTGATACTTTGATTGAAATATTACAAATTATTACAGTTTTCAAATTACCCTTAAATCCGGTTACAAAAATCGCGAGTTCTGTATTTACTTATGATAGGTGTCGCACAGAATCTCAATCATCAAATCCAATTACATTTGCAGTACCCCGACTGTTGGAAATATCTCGGCACATTAAACATAATTCTTCTGTCCGTCTTGTTCAAGGCTACAAAGTTTTTCCTAAAAGCGTTGATCGCACTGATTTTCACTTAAAAAAGTGCCGTCTTTTGTAGTGTCTTATGAAAGGTGGTTTTATCAGAAAGAATCTTTCAACATTCAGATCACCCTCAACTATGCCGGATATGCAGATTACACATTTTTATCGAGCCCGTCTTAGTGAAAACGCAGAAGATTATTACAAGTTTTCCGAAACCGCTTATAAAATCGGCTTCAAGTGTCCTTACTTATGAATGGCAGTTTCATATAAGTCGGATCATAAATATGCGAGGAGAATCCACAGGTCTTAACAATAAGCAGACAATCTCTCTGCTTATGTGTAATATGCCCCGAATGAAGTCAGCATCCGATCGAGTGTTGTACAAGTAACCAAACTTGAAATAGGTAGGTTAACTAAAGCGGGTCTAAGTGTGCTTATTTATGGAGGGACTTTTTTATCGCATAATATTTTTCTGCTCTCCCCCTCATCATCACAGCTGCATTGTGCAATTTCAAAATGAACAGGCTCTTAATATGATTGAAAATGTGCAAGCCTACAATCTTTTGAAAAGTGGTTCCGAAAAATGCGTTCAAATGTACTACCTTTTGGAAAGCCCCTTTATTGTCGCGGTAATGACCGCCATTCGAGTATGACATCTGCCCCACAAGACCGCTGTCCCGCCAACAGATGTTAAGAGAGCAGATGTCCACAACAACCGTAATCAATTTAAGGAGATGATACAGGCGACCATATATATTATACATAACAATAATGTCGGAGCATACCGCCGCTGCTCCGATATAAGATAGAACGGAGATAGTCTCTGATGCTCGGCTCTGCTGCCAAGCCGTGTGCAGCTGATATCTCCGAAATGATCACCTAACACATTATGAACAAAAAAAACGAAACTGGAAAGGATGATGCAAATGAAATTAACGCAAAAACAGGAACTCATCGCTCAGGTGACCGAGCTGCTCGAGAAGCTCATTGAGGTCGAGAGCGTCAATGATACACCTAAACCCGATGCTATTGCGGACAAGCCGCTGGAGATGCTGACGGTCAAGGAGTGCGCCGCTCTTGTGGACGGCTTGTCGGAGAATACCGTCCGACAGCTTTGTGCGCAGGACAAGGTCGCCCATGTGCGGGCGGGCGCAGGGCGCAACGGGAAGATTCTTGTGAGCAAAATGTCGCTGCTCAAATATCTCGGCATAGCCGGCTGAATGCAAATTGCCGCAGCCCTATACGGGCGGCCAAAAATATGTTATTTGTATTATGTTTTTTTCTAAGAATAGCAAGTACAGATAGTCCCGGCAGATTACCGGGACTATCACCCAAATATGAAAATCTTTCATATTTGCGCCGTTTAGCGGTTGAGCAACGCTACACGACGGTTCGCTATAAACGAGCCGAAATTTCAAAACATAATAGTGAAAGGGTTGATAATTATAGCAAGAAAAAATCCTGATCTCCGCCGCAAGGAGATCGTCTATTCTGCGCAGGAGTGGAACGAGATAGAGAAGAAGGCTGCGGAGTGTCATCTGAAAACTTCGACGTATATCCGCTGCAAGTCCCTGTCGGGGGATATCTATGTTTACGATATGAAAGAGATCGCGCCCTTGCTGAACGGGCTGCGCATTATTTCCAAGAACATCAATCAGATAGCGAAGAAAGCGAACGAGACGAACAATCTGTATGCCGATGATATTGATAAACTGCGAGAGGAGATCGGTGCCGTATCCCTTACTGTAAATCAGTGGCTGTCCACGCTCACGTCAAGCAAAGTTTGAGGTATATATTAAACCCAGACAAGACCGAGGACAGGCTGCTGACGTCCTCTATAAACTGCATGACCGAACCCGAGTTCGCCTACACCGCTATGTCGGCGGTTTACGATCAGTATGCTAAAGACCGCTTCGACAGCCCTTCGCCAAATTCGGGGAAAGGGACTGTCAAGGCGATCCATTACATAATGAGCTTTGCCGATTCGGAGAATGTCACGCCCGAACTCGCCCACAAGATAGGTAAGGCGCTCGTCAGGAAAATGTTTGGCGACGATGCAGTGGCGGTTATCGCTACGCACGTCAACGCAGAGCATATCCACAACCATATCCTCGTGTGTTCTTACTCGCTGTCGGGGCAGAAGTTTTACGACAACAAAGCGACTGTCCGCAAAATGCGCGAGACCACAAACGGGGTATGCCGTGCTTATGGTATCACTCCTGCGCTCAACTTTGAGAACGAGGGGCGCTCTATGAACTATTCGGAATGGCAGCACAGGAGGAACGGTACTTCGTGGAAAGAGCAGATCAGACAAGAAATCGACAGGCTGATACCTACGGTGAATGATCTTGATGATCTGCTGTCCGAGCTTGAACGGCGGGGCTACACGATCAAGAGAGATAAGTATCTGTATATCAAAGCCCCCAGGCAGAAGCGCTCTGTAAGCTTGTGGAAGCTCGGTGAGGACTATACCGAATACAGTCTTAATGCTCGGATAATTTGGAGAGCGGTGGGTAACGGGAATAGTGAACTCCGTTTCACGAACAGCGAGATCGAGCGAGCACATCTTGGCATCATATCCAAGGTCAGAATTCTTGCTGCGGAGAACAAAAAAGTTCCTCGCAGGGCGGATAATAACGCTCCGTACTCGGTGAAAAATGATCTGGATGTTTTCTGCCTATCCGCACAGCTCACGGTTATTAACCGTGACCGCATTCATTCGATTGGAGATCTTGAGGGCAGAATCAAAAAAATCTCCGCTGAATATTCAGCTATGCAGGAACAGCTTGCGCAGGAACTTCTTGAACAGGAAAAGCTACAGACGCTGATAGAACAGTGCGAGTATTATTTTGCCAACCGTGACAATTACGATATGACAGCCGAAGATATTAATCGTCTGGAGATCATTAAAAACATTATTCGAGAATATAATATTTCTTCGCCGCAGGATTTAATCGGACTGCGATTTCGTAATAATGATCTGTTAAAAAACATCACTGACACTAAAGATATGCTGTCGCAGAGAAAGAATAAGCTGGTGCGGTATGTGGATATTCGTGATACTTACAATAGAATTTCTCACGGAGATTATATTTCAAACCTTGTCGAGGAAGAAAAAAGCCGCAGGGAACAAGAAAAGCAAAAAGAAAACAACAAACCTAAAAAACGGAAAGGAAGATGATTTGAATGGGAAGAAAGGCTAATATTGACAACTTGATCAGGGACGCAAAGAGGGCTGACGAGCGAATCGCAGATATCGAGAAAATGCTCAAAACAGCAAAGGATGATTCTGCAAGTGCTTGGGATAAGGTCGCTGTGCGAAAAAATGAATTGGAGCAGGAGAACAATAACGGTCTCGCAAAAGAAATCAAAGCCGTGTTCGGGGATGATATTTCTGCTGCGGAGCTGAAAAGACAGCTGGAGGAGCTTTTGCTTATTGACGAGGTGAGGGAGTATATTGAGTCGGAGAGGTGGAAGCGCAAGGCGGATGATTATAATAACGCAGATGCGGCTGATGATAATATAAGCTGCTAAGCAACGGTATAATATGTGGTATAAAACGGCATATCTTCTTAAAACTTCACATAACTTCTATTGACTTTAAAGCGTGAAAGCATTATAATATAAAAAAGAGATATGCCGTGATATACCTAAGGAGGTCTATTATGGCAAATATAACCAAACGTGGCAAAACATATTCTATCCGTGTATCCTGTGGGTACGACAGCAAAGGCAAGCAGGTCATCCAGTCTATGACATGGAAACCCGAGCCGAACATGACTGCAAGGCAGATCGAAAAAGAGTTGAACCGACAGGCGGTGATGTTCGAGGAAGCCTGCAACAGAGGATATCAGAGCAGGGCGGTCAAGTTTGAGGTGTTCGCTGAGGAATGGTTTGAAAGCTATGCGAAACCCAACCTCAGAAATACTACATACGAGAGAATGCTCCAGCTGCGAGGCAGGGCATATGCCGCTATCGGTCATCTGAGAATGGACAAGATCACTCCCAGACAGATACAGGCTTTCGTGAACACCTTGTCTAAGGACGGAGCAAACGAGCGCACAGGCAAGCCCCTTGCGCCGAAAACTATCCGCCACAATCTCAGCTTCATCAGCGATGTGTTCAGCTATGCTGTCAAGATGGGCGTAGTGAGCGATAATCCGTGTTCAAAGGTGACGATACCCAAATCGCAGCCCACGGAGAAGAAAATCTATACTTTGGAGGAGGTTGAAAAGTTTTTGACCCTGCTGAATGACGAGCCGCTGAAATACCGCACATTCTTCAACATTATGATTTACAGCGGATTCAGGCGGGGCGAGATGCTGGCGCTTGAATGGAAAGATGTGGATTTTGAAAACAACGTCATAAGTATCCGCAGGACGAGTAATTACACTGCCAAGCAGGGAGTATATACCGATACGACCAAAACCAGGCGCTCGCAGCGTTCGCTGAAATTCCCTCATGAGATCATAGATATGCTCAAAGAGTATAAGGAAGAGCAGGACGCGCAGGTTTTGAAGTACGGTGACAAATGGATCGAGACCGACAGGCTCTACACAAAGTGGAACGGTGCTCCTATGCAGAACGGCACACCCTACTTCTGGCTCGGAGAGTTCTGTGAGAAGCACGATCTTCCGTTTTACGGTCTGCACAGTTTCAGGCACCTGTTCTGTTCAATGCTCGTGAACAACGGCGTTGATATTGCAACGGTTTCGGGCGCTATGGGACATTCCTGCATCAGTACAACGAGCAACGTGTACTGTCATATGATCGGTGACGCGCAGGCAAAGGTTTCCAAGGCGGTTTCAGATTTTCTTAATTTCCGCAAGAAGAAAGATCAGAAAAGCCCTGCATAAAGTTGTTCATTATTATAATGAACAAGCAAAGAACAAAAGGATTTTCAGGCAAAACAAAAAGCTCCAAAACCGCGCATCTGCGCGGTCTCAGAGCTTTGCGTTTGGTGACCCGTACGGGAATTGAACCCATGATTCCGCCGTGAAAGGGCGGTGTCTTAACCTCTTGACCAACGGGCCGAAGAATGGGAACAGCAATTGGTGGCGGTAACTGGATTTGAACCGGTGACACCCTGGGTATGAACCAAGTGCTCTAGCCAACTGAGCTATACCGCCATATGCTGTTCCCATAGCGACTATATTATTATACACTATACGTTTCGGTTTGTCAAGCCTTTTTTTAAAAAAATCATTATAACACCCTCTTTTTTTGTTTTTTCTGAGCCGGATCCTGCCTGATTTTGTGCAAAATGACCTTGCCCGACTCTTTGTGGACCCCGATTTCTACACACCATTTGCTTTATTATATTGACACAGGATTAAATTTGTATTATAATTTAATCAGTGCTTTCCGGCATCTTTGTCTCACACAGACATCCGGATCCTGAGGCAGCACTATATTATAGGGGAAACTTGAAAGGAGACAGTAATGAGTACTGAGACACAAAACATTAACGTTCTCGAAGTACGCGGGCTTTCAAAGCAGTACAAAAAGGGCGTTTACGCATCGCAGGGCGTTACATTCAACGTCCGCAAAGGCGAGATATTCGCGCTCATCGGCCCTAACGGTGCCGGCAAAACAACAACTATCCGTATGATCTCTACCCTGCTCAAAGCAACAGAGGGCGATGCTATCGTTGACGGGCACAGCATCCTTACCGAGCCCGAAAAGGTGCGCCGTGCTATAACCTACCTTCCCGATGAGGCCGGTGCCTACAAAACTATGACAGGCAAAGCCTACCTGGAGTTCATGGCCGGTATCTATGCCGACAACGCTCAGCAGGTCAAGGAATTTGTCGCACGGGGAGCAGAGATCAGTGAGCTCGGTGAAAGACTGAAGGATAAGATCGGCAGCTATTCAAGAGGTATGATCCGTAAGCTGCTGCTGGCCAGAGCTATGATGCCGAAGCCCGCCCTCGCTATACTCGATGAGCCTACATCCGGTCTTGACATAATCAACGCTCTTGAGATCAGACGAATGATAAAATCTCTTGCCGAAAAAGGCATGAGCTTCCTCCTCTCCTCGCATAATATGCTGGAGATCGAGTTCGTTTCCGACAGAGTCGGCATCATCGCCAAAGGGCATCTTCTCGAGGTCGGGACACCTCAGGAGCTCAAGGAGAAATATAATACCAAGAACCTTGAAGAAGTATTTGAACAGGTGGTGATGTCAAAATGAAATTCACACATCTCTTCAAAAAGGAAATCAAGGAAATGATCACTCCTCAGATGATCGCTATCCTTGTAATGATCTATCTTGGCTTTACCCTTATGGGCAACGTTATGAAGAAGCAGGTCGATGAGATAGCCAAAGACAGCTCCAAGATCGTTATCTGCGACCAGGATCAGACAGATTTCACCGGCGCGATCATCGAGCTTATGAAAACGCCTGTCAACGGCGAAGCCAACGATGTCAAGAGCGTTACATTTGAATCAGATGACTATCCCAAGGAGCTCGACCGGATCGGTGAAAAATGCGTTATCATCATCCCCAAGGGATTTACCGACCAGGTCAACCAGCACAAAGTCGCTGATCTCATCTATGTCAATAAGATGACCTCCCTCTCGACCCTCAGCAATGCCTCGGTAGGCTCGGATAATGCAAAGGGTATCATCCGAACCGCAGTCGTCTCCAAGCTCTATAAGGAAAAGCTGGCTGCCAATCAGCTCACTGCTGATGAGATCAAACAGCTCGAACTGCCTATCGAGATAAAGGAAAAGACTGTCGTCTCCGACAAGACCGCAGATATCGAATCCTCCGTCGTCGCCAAACTCAAGCAGATGGAGACTATGTTCTTCCCGATCATCGTTTTCCTGCTCATTATGTACTCCTCTCAGATGGTGCTCAATGCCGTCTCGACTGAAAAGATCGACAAGACTCTGGAAACTCTGCTTTCTGCCCCTGTTTCCCGTCTTGCTGTGCTCAGTTCCAAGATGCTGGCTGCCGGTGTTATCTCCGCCATCTATGCTGTCGTAATGATGTTCGGCATGAACAATATGATGAATTCCCTCCCCATGGGCGATACCAACCAGTATAAGGAAAGCATCGAAGCCCTCGGCCTTACCCTCTCTGCCGGACAGTATATCCTTATAGGCCTGCAGATGTTCGTAAGTATCCTTATCGCGCTCTCCGTTTCGCTGGTCCTCGGCGTTCTTGCCAAGGATGCGAAATCCGGCCAGTCGCTGCTCCTGCCGATACAGCTTCTCTCAATGGTGCCCTATATGCTCTCTATGATGATGGACATCAAGCAGCTCTCCCCTGTTATCAGATATGTGATCTACGCTATTCCTTTCACTCACACCTTCATGGCAGGCGAGAATCTTATGTTCAATAACACCTCCCTATATGTCGGAGGACTCATCTACCAGCTCATACTTCTTGCCTTCTGCATGAGCTTCGCTATCAGAGTATTCACCAGCGACCGTATCTTTACTATGACTCTCGGCGGAAAGAAAAAACGTTCCGGCGGGCTCTTCGGAAAGAAAAAAGCTGAACATAACGAAGAATAAGCTCTGACACGCAAAAACACCAACAGAATATCATATCAATTCATCGCCGCGCTGCTGTTTGCAGTGCGGCGATCTTCTGTATCAGCTTCCTATAACAGAAAAGGGAGACCCGCACAGGTCTCCCTTTTGTTTTCATTTTTCTCTGTTTCAGCGCCAGGACTGAAAGGCTTACTTGGACAGATGCCAGATATTTCTTGCATAGTCCTCGACAGATCTGTCTGCGGAGAAGATACCGGCATTTGCAATGTTTGCCAGCGACATTTTCTGCCACTTCTTCTTGTCTCTGTAACACTCGGAGGCGTAAGCCTGAGCTCTCTGATAGGAATCGAAATCAGCCAAAGCCATATACGGGTCGCTGTTTTTCAGCGAGGTAGCTATCTCGGAGAACTGCTCGCCGTTGATGCCGCGGGTAAGTCTGTCGATAGCCTCGCGAACTATGCCGTTCTGGTTGTAGATATCTATCGGCCTGTAATTCGGCTTAGCAGCGTTTACCTGATCGACATTCATACCGAAGATAATGATATTATCGCTGCCTACCTGCTCGTGGATCTCAACATTTGCACCGTCCATAGTGCCGAGAGTGATAGCGCCGTTTATCATGAGCTTCATATTGCCTGTTCCTGATGCCTCTGTTCCTGCAAGAGAGATCTGCTCAGAGATCTCGGCGGCAGGCATCAGCAGCTCGGAAAGGGATACGCAGTAATCCTCAAGGAAGATGACGTTCAGCTTCTCGGAAAGCCTCTTATCGTTTCTCAGCTCCTGAGAGATGTTCCAGATCAGCTTGATTATCTGCTTGGCCATATAATAGCCGGGAGCAGCCTTTGCAGCGAAGATATATGTCTTTGGAACAAAATCCGCATCGGGGTTCTGCTTGAGGTAGTTATACTGCGCGATGATATTCAGAGCGTTGAGCTGCTGGCGCTTATACTCGTGCAGACGCTTTACCTGAACATCGAATATCGAATCTGTATTGAGGATGACACCGTACTGATTCTTGACATACTTGGCAAAGTTATCTTTATTAGTCTTCTTGATAGCGGCAAGTCTTTCAAGGACATCTTTATCGTTGGCATACTTATTGAAATTTGCCAGCTTGGAAGCATCTCTGAGGAAACCGTCGCCGATCTTCTCTCTGAGCAGAGAGGTCAGGCCCTCGTTGGACTGATAGAGCCATCTTCTGTAAGCGATACCGTTGGTAACGTTTGTGAACTTCTCGGGAGTATAGTCATACTCATCGCGGAAGGTCTCGCGCTTGATGATCTCGGAATGGATCTTTGCAACGCCGTTTACATGGTGGCAGGCGTGAACGCAGAGTGTCGCCATCTTGACCTTGTTGTTCTCAATGATGGACATCCTTGTTACCTTGTTCTGGTCGCCGTATCGCTCCCAGAGCTGACGGCAGTAGCGCTCGTTAATCTCAACGATGATGGAGAAGATACGCGGTGTTACGCTCTTCAGCAGATTGCAGTCCCACTTCTCCAGAGCCTCGGGCATAACTGTATGGTTAGTATATGCGAAAGTCTTCTGAACGATGCTCCAGGCCTTATCCCAGGAATAGCCGCAGTCATCCAACATAACTCTCATCAGCTCGGGGATAGCAAGAGTCGGGTGAGTATCGTTGATATGGATAGCAACCTTTTCGTGGAGGTTGTCGAGAGTGCCGTAAACGCTGATATGCTGGTTTACGATATCGCCTATGGAAGCTGCGCAGAGGAAGTACTGCTGCCTGAGCCTGAGGCTCTTGCCCTCAGCGTGGTTATCGTTGGGGTAAAGGACTTTGGTTATAGCCTGCGACATGATGTTCAGACCGAGAGCCTTGCTGTAATCGCCCTTGTTGAACATAGACATATCGAAGGAGGGCACTTCTGCCTTCCAGAGCCTGAGCTTGGAGACAGCCTCGCTGCTGTAGCCCGAAACGAACATATCATAAGGAACAGCGAGAACAGAGGTATAGTTCTCGTGTGTTACACAGTGATACTGATTATCCCAGTATTCCTTGAGCTCGCCGTCGAATCTTACTTCGATAGCCTTGCTGGGTACAGGGACGAGCCATGCCGAGCCGCCGGGGAGCCAGTTATCGGGGAGCTCTGTCTGCCAGCCTTCGTCCAGCTTCTGCTTGAAGATACCGTACTCATAGCAGATCGAGAAGCCGGTGCCGTGATATCCGTCTGCGGCGAGGCCGTCCAGATAGCAGGCAGCAAGCCTTCCGAGGCCGCCGTTGCCGAGGCCGGCATCGGGCTCGCACTCATATATACCGTTGATCGAGATACCGAACTCATCCAGGACCGCCTTGGTCTGGTTTATCATTTCAAGATTATAGAGGCTTGTCTTGAGGGAGCGCCCCATAAGGAACTCCATAGAGAGATAATAGACCTTCTTATTTCCCGCCGAATGTGTCTTGACGGTGAAATGCGTTCTCTTGGCCTTCATTATCCTTACGACTATCTTAGTCAGAGCCTCATAGACCTGCTGGTCGGAAGCCTCATCGGGAGTAGTCTGAAAGTCTCCGTGAAGGATATCCAGAAACTGCTTTTTCAGCTCCTCTCGTGTGATAGTCTTTTCAACTGCCTTCTTTGGCCTTGCCATACGATTCCCTCCTATTGATAAAAGCCCGTCCGGGCTGACTTAGTCGCACAATCTGTTCAGATGATGATACAACTATTTTATTATATCACAAAACGCCTTCGCTTTCAAGCCCTTTTAGTGAATAGGTAAAATCATTTGATAGTAGAGCTAGCAAAAAGAGGCTCAGCGATAACGTTTTCGATACCCATACATACTAATTATATGTGCATTTTCCTCAAATGTCAAGCGCATTATTTGTATATGCTGCTATATTTAGTGTATTATACACAATACACAAATGTTGCGCCCGATTTTTAGGGATATTAACATCAAAACCCGCTGCTGTCATCTCATCATATCTCTTATCCGCTTATGCTCCGGGCAGTATCTTTCGACCAGAGCCCAGAAATCAGCGCTGTGATCCATATATACCAGATGGCAGAGTTCGTGGATCAGGACATAATCTATACATTCCGCCGGGTAGAAGATGACGTTCTCGTTTATCGAGATGTTCCCGGAGGAGGAGCAGCGCCCCCAGCTCGCGGACATCTTCCTGACGGTGAGCTTTCTCGGGCGGAGGCCTGTCTGTGCGCAAAGGCGTTCAAAGGCTTCCGTTATGATCTTTGCGCCGCGCTTTCCTATGGCCTTCCTTGCCTGCGAGTCGATATACTCATTCCGAGCGGCGCTGTCCCCGAACTGCCCGTCGAACACTGCGACGACCAGCTTACCGTTCCCGAATCTCGGCTCGAAATATTTAGGCGCACTTTCGCAGCAGAGGGTATACCTTTCCCCGCAGAGAGTAAAGCACCCGCCCTCGCAGAAGCGCTCCGGCCTTACTGCCGCAGGCTCGGTCGGGGTCAGGCATTTTAGCACCCAGCTCCCCTTTTTTCGCAGAAAGCTCTCCCCTCTTGCGGCATCAGCCCTCTGCGGCAGCTTCAGAACGACTCTTCCCTCCTTGACAGAGATATAGATATTCTGCCGCCTGCCGCGGTCGATATAGTATTCCAGCTCTCTGCCGTCGTCCAGGCGCATGGTGAAGGGCCCGCTAAGCATCGGATAACTCCCCTTTCAAGCCTCAGACAGTTATCGCACCCAGCACCTTGCCGACGCTGTCATGTATGACAAGATCACATTCCTTGTCCATAGGCGTCGGGTCGCGGTTTATTAGGACAAGATCGTTGCCCCTGAAATAGCGTATAAAGCCTGCTGCGGGGTATACAGTCAGTGATGTGCCGGCTATTATCAGAGTATCGCAGGAGGCTATCGCCGCGATAGACTTGTCGATGCAATCGGAATCCAGAGATTCCTCGTAGAGCACCACATCTGGCTTGATCAGCCCGCCGCACTGACATTTCGGAACACCGCCGAAGTTCTTGACGAACTCCGCAGTATAGCTCTTTCCGCATTTCATGCAGTAATTGCGGTGCACAGAGCCGTGCAGCTCATAGACCTTCTTACTGCCTGCCGCCTGATGGAGCCCGTCGATATTCTGAGTTATGACACAATCCAGCTTGCCCTTCTCTTCCATCTCAGCAAGTTTAAGATGCGCGGCATTGGGCTTTGCATCCAGCGCCAGCATCTTGTCGCAGTAGAAACGATAGAATTCCTCCGTGTTCTTCATAAAGAAGGAATGAGATATTATGGTCTCCGGAGGATAATCATATTTCTGGTTGTAAAGGCCGTCCTGTGAGCGGAAATCAGGTATCCCGCTCTCGGTGGAAACTCCTGCTCCCCCGAAAAATACGATCTTATCGGAGGAATCAACTATCTGCTGAAGTGTTTTCATTGGTCCTTCTCCTTTCAACAAAATATCTTACGGTCGCTGCAAGGCAAAATGCCACGCAGATGATATACACTGCCGGATGTATCCCCTGCTCCGAAAACAGCATGAGCTCGCACCAGCCGCTGAACACTGCAAGTAACAGCTTTATGCTGTCAAAAAGCTTTGCCAGGGGTGCGCAGCCTTTCTTTACCGCCTTTACCGAGCCCACTTCGCAGAGCAGCATTATCGGCACAGCAATGATAAAGGGCAGGAAGAGCATCCATTTGTCGTAATACCCGCCCAGATCCTCGAACCAGGCCTGACCGTGATGGAGATCCGCCAGATCGTCCTTCGGCAGACGTTCAAGGCAAAACAGAAATATCGGTGTCAGCATCACCACGATGATCCAGCTAACTGCCCGGCTCAGGCGGCGGAACTTCCCGCTGTCCATTTTATCCGAGCTGCCGGTCAGCAGGAAGCGGAGCCTCTGCTTCCGCTTTTCTTTAGGGGAAAGATCTTGCTGATCGGAGCCTTTATCTCTGTATATCCTTGCAACTACACACTGGAACATCGCTCCTAAAGTAGCGAAAGTCAATGCCACACTAAACAGATCCCCGGACATCATCATAACTCCGGGGTCCTGCACCGAGACAGCATAAGTCCAGCAGCAGAAGATAAGCACGATGAGCAAAGCGACTATATCAAGATCTATCACCATCGAGCTGATGATGAGCCTTTTGCCTTTTTCGCTTACTTTGAGCCCCAGCTTGAGCTTTTCTCTGCCGACCACAAAGGTGAGCAGCGTATTCGCCGCCAGAACGATCAGCGAGATAAGATGCGGATAAAAGCCGTAGACCTTCGAGGCATAGACATCGAAGTCGCCACGATCAAAGTGTATGCCCGGCTCTTCCGGCAGAGAGCCCCAGTGCACAAGAAAGAAGATCAATTGCCAGACAAGGCCGACCCAGCCTGCGATCAGTAAGATCCAGTGCAATGCCCCGGCTTTTTTATACATACAGACACCGTCCTCTGTCAATTCGTACAATTCTATTATACAACAAGGCTCCGCATTTGTCAATAACAGCGAAGCCTTTAAGGGCTCAGATAAGCCCTGACCATATTATATTCTGGACATTGTAGAGCGGTTCCGCCGACCATCCGCCTGCGCCCTCGTCAAACGGAACGAACCAGGCCGCAACGAGCTGCTCGTCCAGATCTATATCCAGCGAGGAAGCGCCCGCTCCTTCGTGCATGATCGTTCTGTCGGAATAGTTGAAGGAAGGAGTGCGCCTGATATCAAAGCCGATGCCGTAAAGCCTGTTGGGCTCGCGGGCTCCCCAGCAGTTGTCGGGGACTCCGCTGAGCTGGGGAGTGCTCATCTTTTCGACTGTCTTTCTTCCCAGCAGCCTTACTCCGTCGAACCTGCCGCCGAAAGCGTAAGCGTTGCCGAAGCGGACAAGATCGTATGCTGTGGAATGCAGCCCGCCTGATGTGGAAGGAAGCAGATCATAGAAGCCCTCCTCCTGCTCGTTTCCTGTCCTCTCTCCTGAGACGATAGATGCCATATATTCCTTGAAGCTCCCGCTGCCGCAGAAAGCCCTTGCTGCCGTGTCGGCGTTATAGCGGAAATCCGTATCATTCAGGCCGAGAGGACGGAGAATGTTATTTCTGATATAGTCGTTGGCATAAACGCCTCCGGCGCGGGTAATCACCTCTCCCAGCAGGCAGAAGCCGAAGGAGCAGTACATCCATTCCTTGCCGACAGGTCTTCTCAGCCCGGCAGATATCCCAGCCTTGACCCAATCGAATTCTCCCTGCCTGTCCCAGCTCTCATAGGCATCTGCGATACGGCTCCAGGAGTTTGTCGGCAAGGGCTCATCAAAGCAGCCGGAATCCGGGTAGAGCCCGGAGGTGTGAGTCAGAAGATCTATTATCCTGATATCAGAAAAGGGCTTTTCCTTAAACTGAGGCAGGAACTTTGAGACATAGTCGCTCAGATTTACTATCCCGTCCTCCACGAGCTGCATTATCGCCGTTGCAGTAAAGACCTTTGTCAGGGATGCGATGCGAAAAACAGTATCGGGCTTCATAAGAGCACCGTCCCCGAGCATACTTCCCTTTCCGAGTGCAGCGTGCGCGATGACCTTGCCCTTGTGGGAAATACAGTATTCAGCACCGTATATGACCCTTCTTTCGATCATAGACTCAAATCTCTCGTTCAGCTTGTCGATCCTGCTCCCGTCATAGCCTGTTTCAGCCGGGGTGCAGTCAGTCCTGCCCTTGAAGATCTCCATAATTATCCCCCTTTTCTCCCCTGCCCGGGCTCTCCGGGCATCTTTATGAGGATATTATAGCATATCCGGGCAGATTTTACAATACCTGTTGACAAAAACGCCTGCTTATGTTATAATGTAATACTTTAGAAAAGTATCTGTCTGCCCTGATGCTCATATCAGAAAGAACAGCCGAAGGGATAAGGACTTTAAAGAATACAGGAGGGGTAAATATGGATCACGATATGCTGCTTTTTTCAGAGCTGAGAGTTGTCGCTGTCAGCCCGAAGGAGTCCGAGACCACAGAAGAAGATCTTGTCCGGGCTGTTACTGTCAATGAAGAGCTGATGGCTCTCGGGCTGACACTGGCTCCCAAGGATATAGTCAGACTTGCAGGCTCGGATGATATCGCCGGGTTCCTGCCTCGCATCAGAGAATACCTTGGCGATGTCAAGGCCGCACCTATGTATCCGGATTTCCCGGAGCAGGTCATGGCTCTCGACGAATGTGTCCTGCGGTTCCATCAGGCTCTTCACTATTTCACTACATACGGCCTTGAAGAACTGGCAGGAGTGCAGGTCACAAGAGGCTGGCTGCCTGATATGACAGCGACAGAAAAGACTCAGCAGGACAAGGCACTGCTGGATGCCAAAGTCATAGCTCTCATTGATGCCTCCGAAAGATTCAGCTACCCCTTCAAGACCATTCTCTCCAAGACCGAGCGGATGACCGACAAGGAGCGTATGCTCATCGCGGAATGTGCAAAAAATATGCAGCCCGATGAGCTTACCAGCGTAAATGTCACCTTCAAGCAGAATCTGCTCCTGATCTTCAACGAGATCTTTGCCTCCGAGGGCATTGACAGCGCAAAGAAACTCTCCTGTCTGCACGCCCTCTGCCAGCATACGGGAGATGTCTGGAAGTGTATGGATTACGCTCTGACCCACTCCCGCTTCCATTTCAGAACATCTCAGAAAAGGCTTATAGTCAAGCTGCTGGAAAGCTACCCTATCGAAGATTTCAAGGGCAACCTTGTCCTCTCTAACAAGAAGGCCGAGCGCACTCTGCTCATGCTGAAATACATCGACTTCAATGAGTATTCCCGCAAACGTGAATTCAAAAACGCCGTAGCCGATCTCCGCTCCGGCAGGATACGCTCCTGGGAATCCGGCGTTAAGTTCCTGGTCGGGAGGAAGGTCCCCGATGCTCTTGATGTATACGCAGAGCGCCCGGGTATGATGATAAGACACCTTACATATCTGCTTCGCAACGGCTACAATGCCGGAGATATATTCTCCCGCCTGTCGCCCAGAGCTTCCCAGCTCAAAACACAGACTCTGGTAAGCCTTGTCAGCTTCTTCCGCCATGAGGTCGAAAAGAATGAGAACGAGCGCAGCTATAACGAAGGGCTGGTCCTCGGAAAGATGGCGGACCATCTCCTCGGGCAGCGCCTTGCCGCCTGTGAGACACCTCTCAAAGGCAAAAAGGTCTATGTTGACGACTCCGGCTTCGATCTCTCCCTCTCTGCAATAAGAGTTACCGATAAGTCCTCCGAGGGCGGATATATCCGCTCCGGTCTGGCATATAAGATCCCCGAGGATGTCAGACGCATCCGCTTCTTTGTTTACTGGAACGATGAGAATCGGGTAGATATCGACCTCCACGCTTCCGCCAACCAGCTTAACGGCGAACTTATGAGGATCGGCTGGAACAGTGATCTTAAAAACGGAATGATCGTCTTCAGCGGCGACATAACCCATTCCGATGCCGCAGAGTATATCGACATCGACCTGGATAAGGCTCTGTTCGAGCTGGAAGATGTCACACTCAATATCAACCTTTTCTCAGGCTATAAGACATTCTCCGAGATCGACGAATGTTTTGTGGGCGCTATGGCTGTCGAAAAGACCGGTGCGGACATTCAGCTCTACGACCCAAAAAACTGCTTCTTTGTCCACTACCTCAAGAGCAAGATGCGGATCATGCACTACGGCTATGTCGATACCCAGCGCCGTGCCATCGTATTCGACGGCTTGGAGAGCAGCAACAGCAGCTATTATGAAAAGCCGGAAAGGAACAACTCTTTCTCAGTCAACGATTATCTTGAGATCCTGTTCCGCGCTCAGGGAACAGCCAAAGTATTCTCTCCCGACGACGCGGATGTCATCCTCGTAATGGGCAAGCCCTCCTCCGAGAAGGAGCTCAGCCTTATCGACAACAACTTCTTTATGGAATAAACACAGCATCCGTCTGCGGCGGGGACGGATGCACAGATCAGTACTTGACTTGCCCGCCGGTTTATAGTATAATGGTTCAGGGCAAACGTTCACGCATGATCATAGCAGCATACTTTTACTTTGTCACCTGTGAGTGCCCGAAAGGGCGCACAGTTATCATGCAGTGAGCAGGCTGTTTCATAGTTTGCCCGGAATACACGCAAGCGTTCCTGCATAGTTTAGACAACTTCCTTTTACACTACTGGGAGGCAGCGTCTCCGAAAGGAGACCTGCTTGTGTTTATGCAGTGAGTCTGTTGTCAGACAGCTTGCCAAACCCCCGCGGCCGGAAAGCGTTTCCTGCACCCATTTTGTGCGGCGTTTCCGTCACAAAGCGGCAGCTTCCTTTTAAAAAACATGTCTTGTTTTTGTGCAGGCAAGTCCGCTGTCTCATAGCTTTCCGGTCTATTTTTTCCGTTTACAGACGAGGCTCCCTTTCGGAGCGGAAAATGTTTCTGTTCCCGGCTTACTTTTAATAGCTTTTTCAGCGGACTGAGGCTCATGCTTCAGCCTGCCTTCGATCGGGAGCTGATCGCCGGCAAACAGTCTGTAAGCAAAAAAGGCAGCCCTTCGGTGCTGCCGGACGATAAGCGTTTGAAGAACTTGTGGGTAATCGCCTTTGAACGGGCAGATGACTTCCTTTTGATCCTTCACCATTTCCCCTTCACTTTTCTTCAAGTAAGTCATCAGGCAGCTTATCGTTTTATAGTAAAAAACACCGCCCCGGGGCTCCCCGAGGCGGTATTCTTTTTATGAATTGAAGTAATTGTAAACATACTGCGAAACGTATGCGAAATAGTAATTGAGATCGAAGGCTATATCCGGACATTCGCACATCAGTACAAGGATATAGTCCTCACAGGGAGACTCGACTATCGCAGCATCATGGGAAACATCATAGGTATCTCCGGTCTTGTTGGCAACGAACACTCCGTAAGGTATCCCTGCCGGGATCTTGCCGCGCCAGTGCTGCTTTCCAAGCATATCAAGTATCTTTTCGGAGGCCTCTTCGTTGACACATTTCCCCCGGTATATCATTTCCAGGCAGTGGCCGACATCCGAAGCACAGGTCTGGTTGCTGCCTTCGTGCCAGGCAAGACCTTCGTAGTTTGTTGAGGGCTGCAGGCCGTGATACTGCTTGGTATTGGGCAGGCCGTTGGCCTCGCACCATTTGGTTATGTATTCCGGGCCCATCGCCCAGACCATAGCATTGAAGGCCTGATTGTTGCTCATTACCGCCATATTATACATATAGGGATTATATGCGTTCTCGTCTATCTCGCCGGCATAGATCTTCTCATAGCTGGCGCAGAGGGCGAAGAGCTTTATCATACTTGCGGGATAAAGGACATGATCGTTTATCGTGAATTTCTCGCCGGTATCTAGATTCTGCATATAGCAGCTCCATTCTCCCGGATACTGGGAGATCATCTCCTCGATATCGTCCTTGAGGTCTGCTATGGGCAGCTTTTTGTGGTTCGGGTTATTGTCAATGATAGGCTCCGGCTCGGTGGTGACTTCTTCTGTCGTTACGACCGGCGACTCTGTAACGGTATCCGGCTCCGAGCTATCGTCAGGAGGCGCTGTCTGAGTCGGTGCAGGAGTCGCAGTCTCTGTTTCGGGGGCAGTTACGCTTTCGGGGGCTGTCGTCTCATCAGGCTTGGAGAAGATCGTGACCAGCGGCGGATCGTTCATCATATTCTGAGTAAGGAACGGGGTCAGAGAAGATGTATCTTTGTCATTTCTGTCAGAGGTTGCGAACAGAACTATCAGGACCACAAGTGCAACTATAACGACACCTATAACGCCAAGCCCCACAGGCCCGATCTTCTTGAAAGCGCCGCCTACCCGGCTGCTATCGCCTGAATCTTTCATCTTCCGCCTCCGTTCTATACATTTTGTCTTTTTACATCACAAATTTTATTCTATCATATCAGCAATGAAAAGTCAAGAAAGCCCGCGAAAGCTCGGCATTTCATACAGTTTGGCGAACCGCCTGACCTTATGCTTGTTGTTATTTTGCACAGCTTGACAGCCGCTGCTTAAAATGATATAATAAAGGATGACAAATATTACATAATAAGGGGGAATACCAGATGTCTGTCAGCTTTAACCAGGATTCTGTTTTTAACCTGAAACCGATCTCACTGGATGATGTCAGAGGAGAGCTACAGGGGCTTCTCATCGAAGGAGAATCCGCCGTCATGGCTTTCAGGACTGTCCGCGACCAGCTCGTTTTCACTAACAAGCGGATAGTTTCCATCGATGTCCAGGGTATCACCGGGCGCCGCAAATCCTTTACCTCAATGCCCTATTCCAAGATACAGTTTTTTTCGATCCAGACTCCCGGCTTCATTGAGATCTTCCCGGATAATGAGCTCTACATAGTGTTCAGCAACGGGACTACCGCGACCTTTGAATTCAAGGGCGGCGTAGACATTGGTATGATCGGCCGGTTGATCTCTCAGTATGTTCTGAGATAGCGCCCGGATCGTCGGCAAGGAAAAGATACAGTAAAAAACGCCGCACTGATTTCTCAGCGCGGCGTTTTTTTACCTTTCAGATCGTTTTACTCTTCTCATTCTGCTCAGTTCAGTTTTATACCCAGCATCGTCAGATCGTCAAACTGCGGCGCATCTCCTACAAATTCGTCAACCGCTTCCCTTACGTTATGGAGCAGTTTGTCAGGAGAAGCATCCGGCTCCTTGTTGAGAGCATCTATCAAGCGGTCGAGCTTGAACATCTCGCCCTGGCTGTCAGTCGCTTCGGGAACACCGTCAGTGTAAACGAAAAGAGCGCCTCCCGGCTGGATATTGAAGTGGTACTGCTTATATCTCATACCGCTTATCCCGCCGACTACAAAGCAATGCTTTTCCTTGAAGATCTCGAATTTCCCGTCCGGCTGCCTTACGATCGGGTATTCGTGCCCTGCATTGACAGCAGTTATATCTCCGGTCTTGAGGTCTAGCACACCGAACCAGACGGTAACAAACATTTTCTGGACATTATTCTCGCAGAGCTTATCGTTGACACGTTCAAGGACTTCGTGAGGCTCAAGCCCCATGGAGGCGAAGTTGTTTATAAGGATTCTTGACATCATCATGAACAGCGCCGCCGGGACGCCTTTATCGGAAACATCCGCGATCACCAGGCCGAGATGATCGTTGTCGATAAAGAAGAAATCGTAAAAATCTCCGCCGACCTCCTTGGCCGGAGTCATTGAAGCATATATATCGAATTCGTCTCTGTCCGGAAATGCGGGGAATACGCTGGGGAGTTGCCCGGCCTGGATATTCTTGGCCATATCCAGCTCTGCGGCGACTCTTTCCTTTTCTCCTGCAAGTCGGACATTCTCGGCTGTATAGCTGTCGATCTCCCGGGAAAGCTCAGCGATATTATCAGAGAGCAGACCGAACTCGTTTCCGGACTTGACTGCCCCCATAGCGTCTGTGACCTTTTTGCTGTCCTTGGTCTCGATATAGTCTCTGACGCTTCTCTGTATCCTGCCGACAGGCTTGATAGCAAGGCGGTAAAGCAGGAACAGCAGGGCGACCATAATGAGCGCCATACCGCCGATACCGATCAGCAGAGCCTTGTGCATAGACTTGAACATCATTGTCTGGAAATCAGACCAGTCATAGGACATTCCGATAACGGCTCTTACCTTTTCCTCGACAACTATCGGTTTGTAGCCGATATACTGGCTGCCGCTGCAAACGAAATCCTTTGTCTTTTCAAAAACTATATCCCCCGAAGGCGAACCCAGCAGGTCCTCAAGTACAGGGTGGTCTTTAATATCGAATGAGAACCATTCTCCCAGCTTGCGGTTCCCGTTCTTGTTGCAGAATTCCGTAAACACAAAGCCCTCATAAGGTGCGTTTATGTCAATGATAAAGAGGCTGTTGTATTTCTCGTCGGTAATGCTGTACTGCTGTATCAGCCTGAGAAGCCTGTAATTTGTTGCCGCGCAGTATTCCTGCACTGCATCAGACTGTTTTTCAAGAAAATCTTTTGTCCAGCATCCGACATCATAGCTGTTCTCATCCAGGTCTTCGGCATCTTCATCGGAAAGCCCTCCGTAGAGTAGATCATCATTCAGCTCATACTGCATACCCGGATGCTTTTCCCAGTAATCGAACATGAAGCTGTCGATGTAGGTCGGGATCATCCCGTACATACGCTCGAGAGAATCGGAGATAAATGAATTCTGCCCCCCGAGGACGTTATTTACTGAATTACGGTACATCGCAAAGGTCATGTTTGCGATCATGAGGAGAAACATGGGTATGATGAGAGCTGCGACCTGAAGGAGGAGCTTTTTATTCTTTTTCTTTGGCTTATCGTTATCCAATAGTTTCATTTTGAACCTCACAGATAAAAGGACGGATCTTGTACTCATTGTAACATATATCCCGCAAAAAATCAAGAGGGCATACCGAAGATCTGCGGTCTTATGCTTATCGGAGCCGCTTTGAGGACGTATTCTGATTTAAGCTCCGGCAAGCGCAGCGGGATAATATAACCGTCAGCTTTGTGAACAGCGTTCCGTTTAATGATCTTCTGCTCTTCCGGCGAAAAGCTGCTGATCTCCGATTTTTTTAAAAAGCATGAAATCCATGATCCGCAGGGTGATCTTCGCTCCCTTCATCGCAGTATACTGCTCCGATCCTCTCTGGGATATATCTGGAAGTCGTGCTTTTGCCTGAGCATGGCAAGCCCTCCACTATGATAAGTCTGTTCAATGTGCATTCCCCCATAGACCCGTTATTTCAGTAATGATCCCGGCACAGCAACTCTGCGCTGTCAACAGAAACGCCATAGTATTTCTGACCTCATATCAGAAATACTATGGCTTGGATCTTCCGTTTCAGCGCCGGGCTTACAGGCCGGACTTTGGTATTATCGAGCTGTCCCGGTCAGACCCGAGGCAGCTTAGAAGAGATAAGGGCAGTTACCGCAGCATATCTGTCTTCTGTGGTAAGAGTCCCCATAGCGGCGCAGAGGTATGTTTTCCCACCCCTGCGGACAGCAGCGATAAGGCAGCACCCTGCATCACCGGTAGTGCCTGTCTTGCAGCCAATACAATCCGCGACATAATAGCCGCTGTAAGGGTTGATGAGCTGGTTAGTGTTGCTCCAGGCCAGAGTCTGCCCCGAAAGCAGTACTGCCTGCTTGTATCTTGTCGAAACGATCTCCGCAAGAACCGGCTGGCTGAGAGCATACTGTGTGAGTACGAACATATCTGAGAGCGTTGAGAAATGATCGGGGTCGTCCCAGCCCTCGGGATTGGCGAAATGGCTCGAGAGCATCCCTAACTGTCCGGCAGTATCATTCATCAGTTTAACAAAGATATTGACAGCCTGTTCATCGGTGAGCTGTGCCTGCGGATTGAGCTTTCTGGCGACATTGACCGCGACGACATACGCCGCATCGTTGCCCGAAGGGAGCATCAGGCCGTAGAGGAGCTGCTCCACTGTCAGCTTGTTGCCGACAGCCAGCCCGGCGACGGTGGAATAGGGCTTCGTCATCCAGACCTCTGTCCCGACGGTAACGACATCCGGGAGCTTCAGATATTTCAGCGCCAGAGACGCAGTCAGCAGCTTTGTTGTGCTGGCAATGGAGATGCGCCCGGTGTAGTTGCTGCTGTAAAGCAGCTCCTTATCTTCGATACAGTAGACCGCCGCAGCCTTGCAGTATGGCATGAGCGGCTCTGCCGGCGGGAGCTCCGCCTGAGTCGGCTGGGAAGGCTTTGCAGTCGTGGTTGTTGTAGTTGTTGTGGTTGTAGTGGTAGTGGTTGTGGTGATTGTAGTGGTAGTTGTAGCAGCAGTGGTCGTTGCAGCGGTCGTGGCAGCCGCAGCGGAAGAAGCCTCAGCCGTTTCCGGCCTGGAACTCTGCTCTGACGCAGGGCCGGTCTCAGAAGCCGCCGTCTTTTCCGGGGCGGATGTATCTGCCGCTGCCGTAAGAGACTCATCCCCGGCAGCCGTAGCTGCTGCGGATACAGGTGCCTGAGTCGTCATCGGGAGGCTGTTATCTTCGATTACATTCCCGCAGGCCGCGAAAATCAGCGCAGCAGCAAGAGCCGCTGTAAACACTTTCAACTTCATATCGTTATCTCCTCGGTAATACGGTCAGCTCATTCACTGACGAGCTCGCCGTAGGTCTCTATATCTTTATCGCTGATGCTCCCGCCGACGTCCCAGTTCATACGGTAGGCGAGCATATCCGGAACTCTGACTTCTCTGCCGTCCTCAAGACGGAGCAGGACAGTGGGCTCCTCGCCGGGCATAAAGCCCTCACAGCCGTGGTCGGGTTCGGTAAGGTCTGTTATTTTCAGAAGCATGGATATCTCCTCTTTTGTGTACGATTTTCAGTACAGTTATGTTTCCTTAGCGCATATATCCGCCGGCATTGACTGCATAGCGGAACAGCACTATTATTATACACCTCTTTGCGGCCAAAGTCAACCGCCAGGCTGTTAATTTTCCTGACTGCCCTGTTGCATATTCAGAACATTTGTGTTATAATATCAGGAGAAGAACATATATTCAGTTGATAACGGATAGGAGCCGATAATATGCCCTCGCAGCAGGAAAACACCCAGCCCGCAGCCGGGAAAGGCGGGATAAAACAAAGCCTGGCTGTCTTTTTCGGAGCCTTTGTGTGCTGCTTCCTCTGGGGGAGCGCTTTCCCGGGCATAAAGATCGGCTACCGCCTCTGGGATATAGACAACGGCGATACTCCGGCTATGATACGCTTTGCCGGGATAAGGTTTTTCCTTGCAGGGCTGCTGGTCATACTCTTTGCGGCTGCACTGAGAAGAAAGCTCCCTGTCCCCGCAAAGGGAGAATGGGGAAAGATAGCTCTTCTCAGCCTCTTCCAGACTGTCGGGCAGTATGTCTTCTTTTATGTCGGCCTCGCACACACAACAGGTGTCAATTCTGCGGTCGTTGACTCGCTGACAGCCTTTTTCGCCATTATCTGCGCCAGCCTGCTCATGCGTATGGAGAAGCTGACAGCCAGAAAGCTGCTGGGATGCCTGCTGGGATTTACCGGAGTTCTTATCGTCAGCCTTACCTCAGAGGGGTTCTCCTTCCGCCCGCTCGGGGACGGTCTCGTCGCCCTCTCCGCTCTTTGCTACGGCGTATCATCGACTATGATAAAACGCTATTCCAGAGAACACGATACTGTCCTTTTCAGCGGCTATCAGTTCATGCTGGGCGGCCTTGTGATGACCGTTTCCGGTCAGGCATGGCTTATGATCTCCGGCGCTCCGGCAGGCTTTTCCGCCCCTGAGCCCGGCAAAGCCGTACTGATACTAATCTATCTCGCGCTGGTCTCCAGTGTCGCCTATACCCTATGGGGGATACTTCTCCGGAAGAATGATGTCTCCAGGATCTCAGTCTTCGGGTTTATGAACCCTGTCATCGGAGTCATACTCTCGGCAGTTCTTCTTGGAGAATCAGCCAGCCTCGGCCCCCGCCACATCATTGCCCTGCTGCTCATCGGAGCAGGGATAGTTACAGTAAATACGGAGAGCCGGTAATATCCTGTTTGCATCGAGAAAGGCGGTGACTTATGGACAAGGTATATGTTGCCATCGACTTGAAGTCGTTTTACGCTTCCTGCGAATGTGTCCGGCGCGGGCTGGACCCGCTTGACGCAAATCTCGTTGTAGCTGATATCAGCCGCACCGAAAAGACAATATGCCTTGCAGTATCGCCCTCGCTGAAAAGCTACGGTATCCCCGGAAGAGCCAGGCTCTTCGAGGTGATCCGGAAGGTAAAGGATGTCAACACCGAAAGGCAGTTGAATGCCCCCGGCCGTAAGCTGACCGGGAAAAGCTGCTTCGGCTCCGAGCTTGCCGGGGACCCTTCTCTCGCCGTCGATTATATAGTCGCCACTCCGCAGATGGCCGATTATATGAAGGTCAGCGCTAAGATCTACGGGATATACCTCAAATATGTCGCCCCGGAGGATATCTTCGCCTATTCAGTCGATGAGGTGTTCATCGACGCTACAGGCTATTTGCAGACCTATCATATCGACCCCCGCGGCTTTACCCGTATGCTGATACAGGATGTCCTTGCCTCGACAGGCATAACTGCCACCGCCGGGATAGGGACAAATATGTATCTCTGCAAAGTTGCTATGGATATAGTCGCAAAGCATATCCCCGCCGATAAGGACGGTGTCCGCATCGCCAGCCTTGACGAGCAGACCTATAAGGAAAAGCTGTGGGCTCACAGGCCGATAACCGATTTCTGGAGAGTCGGCAAGGGCATCTCCGCCCGGCTGGAAAGAATGGGCATCTTCACTATGGGAGATATAGCCCGGCTCTCCCTCAGCAGGTTCTATATCGGGAATCTCTACAAAGCCTTCGGCAAGAACGCCGAGCTGCTGATCGACCATGCCTGGGGTATTGAGCCGACAGCTATAGCCGATGTCAAAGCCTACAAGCCGCAGAGCAGCAGCATAAGCTCCGGGCAGGTGCTCTCGGAGCCCTGCGGCTATGAAAGGACAAAGCTGATAGTCTGGGAAATGGCAGATATGATCTCTCTTGACCTGGTGGATAAGGGGCTGCTGACAGATATGATAGTCCTTACTGTGAACTATGACCGCGAGAGCCTTGCCGACGGGCGCTATCATGGCGAGATCGTCCGAGACTATTACGGAAGAGATGTGCCCAAGCACGCCCACGGCACCGTTCGCCTTGGCAGGCATACATCCTCAACAAAGAAGATCATAGAGGCGACAATGGAGCTCTTCGACAGAATAACAGATAAGGAGCTGCTGGCAAGACGGCTCAATATCACTGTCTGCAATGTCATCCGCGAAGAGGATATCCCGGACAGCGAGCGCTTCGAGCAGCTAAGCCTGTTTGACCCGCCTCCGGAGGAACAAAAATCCTGTGAGGAAGCCACAGACAAGGAACGCGCTCTGCAAAAAGCCGTCCTGAAGATCAAGCATAAATACGGTAAGAACGCCGTCCTCAAGGGCAAGAACTTTACAGAGGGCGCAACAGCCAAAGACCGCAACCGCCAGATTGGCGGACACAAAGCATAGGAAAGAAGGAAGGACTGTGAAAGTAAGCAGGAGCTGGAAATATGAGGGCTTTGCCGCAGACGGCGAGGGCATTCTCTGTATAAGCGATATGGATCACTGGAAAAACGACCCGGATGTCAGAGACCCGAGAGGAGTCACCTTCGAGATCGGAGAAGGTATCACCGACATCGAGGAGGGCTTTTTCGACCTGTTTCCTACCCTGACCCGCATGATCGTCCCCGGAAGCCTGAAAAAGATCCACGTTTCCGGGGCGACCCTTGAAATGTTCCGGCGAAACGGTGTCATTATAACAGGCGAATTCGACAGCTATGCTGAGGATTTTGCCAGAGAGCACGGGCTTAACTTCATCCATTCGGATATACTCCTCGGAAGAAGCGGCAGCTATTACGACCACGGCTCCAATATCATAACCCTGCGGTTCCTCTTGGACGGCAGAGCAATGATTTTCCAGGAATCTTTCTCTTCGGGCATATCCGCAGGCAACAACGGAGGCGGAGAGGAAAATATAACGCTGAAGCCGGATTTCTACAGAACGCTCTCGCAGAATGATATCGCGGATATGTGCTGGGGCTGCTGCTACAGCAAGATCAGAGACAACGCTGAGCTGGGCAGATTTCTGAAGAAAGCCAAAGCCAAGGGCGGCTACTCTTTCTGGTTCGGAAGAACTCAAAAAAGCAGCGGCAAAGCGCCCGGGGAGAAGTAAAGACTATGGATGATTACAGCGATATAATTGCTCTCTCCCGCCCTCAGTATGACGACCTGCCGCCTATGCCGGTGTCTGACAGAGCAGCGCAGTTCTCCCCTTTCGCTGCGCTGGTGGGTTACGACGATGCAGTCGATGAGACCGCAAGGCTGACAGACAGTAAATACGAGCTCACCGAAGACGAAGAGAACGAGCTCAATGCCGAGCTTGGCCGTCTCCTTGAAATGCTCGGAGAGTGCCCCGAGGTCAGAGCCGCCTATTTCATCCCCGACGATAAAAAAGCCGGCGGAAGATACGCTGACAAGACCGGAAATGTCCGAACATTTGACAGCTACACCAAAGAGCTGGTATTTACCGACGGTGTCAGGATAGCTGTCTCTGAGATCTGCAAGCTCACAATAACAGGCTGCCCCGATGAGCCCCGGGAGGAGGAATGACAGTATGCCGGAACAGGCAAAGCGAGGCTTCATGCCCTCAGACAAGCAGGATTTCAGCGAACAGGCGCTGCCCGCACTCAGAAAAGCCGCTGCTGAGATCTGCTACCTCATCAGCAGAGGCTACCCCGTTCTGAGCGCTGTACGGTTTGTCGGAGACCACTATCAGTTCTCCGAGCGGCAGCGGCTCGCACTGGCAAGAGCAGTCTCTCCCCAGGAGAGCATCCGCTCCCGGAAAAGCCGACAGGTCACAGATATATCAGGCGAAAAGATCTACATCGACGGCTTCAATATCATCATAAGCCTGGAGATCGCTTTCTCCGGCTCGATGCTCTTTTCCTGTATGGACGGCACTGTCAGAGATCTGGCGGGGCTCCACGGCACATACCGTCTCATCCCACAGACAGACAAGGCAATAAAAGCCCTGCTTGCAGCCCTTGAAGAGCTGCGTGTTTCGGGAGCTGTCATATACCTTGACAGGCCTGTCTCCAATTCCGGAAGGCTCAGGGAGCGGATATGTTCCCTGGCGGAAGGCATACCTTTCGGACTTGACGTCGAGATCCGGGACTCTGTTGACACTCTGCTTAAAAGCGAGCCTCTTGTAGCATCCGGCGATGCGATAATCCTGGACCGATGCGACAGGTGGTTCGATCTCACAAGATACGTCATAAGCTCCGCTCTCGGAGGATACGATTACATTTATCTGGCGCCGTAACGCACAGCGTTACGGCGCTTTGTACTGAACCGGAAAGAAAAAGAAAAAAGAGCGAGGCTTTGGCTTCGCTCTTTTGATATTATCTCGGAAATGTGTCTTAAACATCCAGATATGACCTTACAAGCTCCTGTAAGAGCTCATCGCGGTCGATATGACGCACAAGACTCCTCGCACTGTTATAGGTGGTTATGTATGTCGGATCCTCGGAAAGGATATAGCCTACGATCTGATTGATAGGATTATATCCCTTCTCTTTCAGCGCGTCATAAATGGCGGTAAGGTTTTTCTTTATCTCTGCCTTATTATCCTTAACTACTGAAAATTCCATTGTCTGATCGTGCATACAATCATCTCCTTCCGGGGAACTGTCCAATCCAAATCCCTTATAATATTATATACCATAACGGTTCAAATAACAATAGTTTTTCAAAAAAATAGTAGGTATGCACAAATCAGAGCTTGGTTTTTTGTTTACTTTACCGTCTCTCAGCGCCAAGCTCGGAGAGCGCCTTTACGACCTTCTCCATAGCCTTGTCAGCCTGCTCGTCGGTAAGAGTCCCCTCGTGGGAACGCATGGAGATCGAGTAGGAAACAGATTTCTTGCCCGCCTCGATCTGCTCTCCGGTATAAACGTCGAAGAGAGTTACCTTTTCGAGTATCCCGCCGACAGCCTTTCTGATAGCCTTCTCCAGCTTTGCTACAGGCAGAGCCGCATCGCAGGCAACAGAGATATCTCTCGTAGTCGCGGGGAACCTTGGCAGCGGAGAATATGTCTTGTCGGGGCAGCTCTTGGCCATAAGCTCCGGGATGTTGATCTTAGCAGCATAAGCGCGTGTGCCGATGCCGTAGTTTTCCAGAACTGCCGGATGCAGCTCACCGAAAATACCGAGCTGCTCACCGTCAGCGATAATGACAGCCGATCTTCCGGGATGGAAGGCAGACTTCTCATCGAAGATGCAGCTCTCGTCAGGGCGCTCTATCTCGTAATCCTTGACCCCGGCCTTTCTGAGTACGCCCTCGACTATACCCTTGAGGTCGAAGAAATCAAAGCTGTCCTTGGTGTCATAAACACCGATGCCCAGACGGACAGGCTCAGCAGGCAGCTCCTCTCCGTCAACGGGAAGATACTCGTTGCCCATCTCGAATACATAAGCCTCGGGGTTGCGGTAGCTGTAGTTCCTTGCCAGCACCTCGCAGACAGATGGCAGAACAGTAGTACGCATAACGCTGGTGTCCTCGCCGAGAGGATTTGTTATCGTAACAGTCCTGCGGAGCGTGGAATCAGCCGGGAGAGCGATCTTGTCGAAATACTTGGGCGAGATGAAGGAGAAGGTGGCGATCTCGTTTACGCCCATAGCGATGACAGCCTCTCTGATGCTGCGCTCGAACTTCTGCTTTTCAGTCAGCTTGGCATTGGCGACACCGCGGATAATAGTGTCGGGGAGCTTATTGTAATCGTAGAGCCTTGCAACTTCCTCTGCGATGTCTGCCTTGACCTCCAGATCGATCCTGTACCAGGGGGAGATCGCCATACCGTTCTCTACCCTGATGCCAAGCCTGTTCAGGTAGTCGATCATCTGAGCCTCGGGAATGTCTGAGCCGAGGAAACGGTTGATCCAATCGGGGTCGAACTTCACCTTTCTGGGCTCCTCAGACTGATAGTTGCAGTCGATATAGTTCTTGATAACTTCTCCTGCGCCCAGCTCTTCAACAAGCTGGCAGGCACGCATGAGCGCCTCATAGCACTCGTGCGGGTCAAGGCCCTTTTCGTATCTTGCAGAGGCGTCTGTTCTCATCCCCAGCTTCTTGGCGGTAGTCCTTACCGAAGCACCGTCAAAGCAGGCGGATTCAAATACGACGGTAGCAGTGTCATCCATGATACCGCTGTACTCGCCGCCCATTACGCCCGCTACAGCAACAGGTTTCTTTGCATCTGCGATGACCAGCATCTCCTCTGAGAGCTCTCTCTCTACACCGTCAAGAGTCGTGATCTTTTCGCCGGGTCTCGCGTTTCTTACATTGATCTCTCCTCCCTCGACATAGCGGAGGTCGAAGGCGTGCATCGGTCTGCCGTATTCCAGCATAACGAAGTTGGTTATATCAACGAAGTTGTTGATCGGACGTACTCCGCAGGCTCTGAGCCTTTCTCTCATCCAGCGGGGAGAGGGGCCGATCCTGACATTCTTGACGATAGCTCCGATATATCTCTTGCAGAGGTCCGTGTTATGGACAGCGACCTTCAGATAGTCGTTGACATCGCCCTCGACACCCTTGTATTCGGGTTTCTTTACATTCAGCGGGATATTGTAGGTCGCGGCAGTCTCTCTGGCAAGACCGATGACAGCCAGACAGTCGGGGCGGTTGGAGGTTATCTCGAACTCGACCGTAGTATCGTTGAAGCCGATAGCCTCGCGGATATCCTTGCCAAGGGTCTTGTCGCAGTCGTCTCCGAGGATGAAGATACCGTCCTCGATAGCGTAGGGGAAATCGTGGACAGTAAGACCCAGCTCCGCCAGCGAGCAGAGCATACCGTTGGACTCGACACCTCTCAGCTTGCCCTTGGTGATCTTGACCTCCTTGCCCTCGTGAAGGACTGTGGACTTGTGCTTTGCCACGGGGACATAATCGCCCTGCTTTACATTCTGTGCGCCGGTGACGATCTGGATATTCTCCGCCTCACCGACATTTATCTGTGTTATCCACATATGGTCGGAATCCGGGTGGCGCTCTATAGCTTCTACCCTGCCGACAACCACATTGGAGAGATAAGCACCCTCCTCGCTGTAACATTCTACCTTAGAGCCCGAGATAGTAATATCCGAGCAGAACTGCTTTACATCGGCTTTCAGGTCAACATAGTCCCTGAGCCATCTCATTGAAAGATCCATATTATCAAATCCTCATTTCTTTTATTATCAGATCAGCTATACCGTATTTTCAGCGTATATATCCCCGCAGACGTTCGATGAACAGCTTTCCCTTTATCATTCCGAGGAATGCTTTTTCATCAAATCCGTATTCAAATCCAAGCGTTACGCCCTTATATTCGAGTATCATATAAGCACGGAAGCCCTGGATGAGCACCGCTTTGTAATCCATCTCCGCCGGAATGTCTTTTGATGCGATACATCTGCCCATTTCTGCTGTAAAGGGTATATCGGGGTATCGGGGCTCAAAGCTCAGCATACCGCTGCCGTCCGTGCGGACACTGAATACGGGGACGGTCCTGGCTACCCCTCCTGCCGTAAAGCTGACCTCACCGGTCCTGACACACAGCAGGGTATTGCCGTTCACTTCATAATCGACTATTTCCTTTCCCACAGCGGAAGCGAAATTCATTATCCTTTGCAGATCGGCCAGACTGTCTTTGCTCGTTTCAAATTCTGCGATACATACAGTCCCGTTCTCCGTAACGATCTCCTGCCCGTAATAGTCATTGGTGCAATTCAGACCGTACTGCGGGAGAAGCGCATCCAGAATGAACTCGTTCATATCGTCGGCAGTAAGACATATGCAGTAATTGCCCGCCCGGCTGTTCCTGTGAACGCCGAATGCTACCGGCTCATAACCGGGGCTGCTGTATTTGGGAAGTATCACGCTCTTGATATTTTTCATAAGATAACTCCCGGATCAGAACTGCTCCAAGAACCTCATATCGTTCTCATAGAGGAGGCGCATATCGTTGATGCTGTATCTGCCCATAGTTATACGCTCCAGACCGATGCCGAAGGCGAAGCCGGAATATACCTCCGGGTCTATGCCGCACTCTTCAAGCACCTTGGGGTGTACCATTCCTGCGCCGAGGAGCTCAACATAGCCCTCCTGCTTGCACATGGAGCAGCCCTTTCCGTGGCAGTTGAAGCACATAAGATCGACCTCGGCCGAGGGCTCGGTGTAGGGGAAATGATGCGGGCGGAGCCTTATCTTGGTATCCTCGCCGTAGAGCCTCTTCATCAGCAGCTCAAGAGTTCCCTTGAGGTCCGCCATTGTAACGCCCTTGTCGATTACCAGCCCCTCGATCTGGTGGAACAGCGGCGAGTGAGTAGCATCGACAGCGTCGGAGCGATATACTCTTCCGGGAGAGATTATCCTGATAGGCGGCTTCATCTTCTCCATAGTCCTGATCTGGACTGAGGATGTCTGTGTTCTCAGCAGGACATTGTCGTTTATATAGAATGTATCCTGAGTATCTCTTGCAGGGTGGTGCTTGGGCATATTCAGCGCCTCGAAGCAGTAGTAGTCGCTCTCGACCTCAGGACCCTCAACTATATCGAAGCCCATTCCGAGGAACACCTCCTCGACCTCTGCGAGGACTGCGTTCAGCGGATGCGGTCTGCCTGCTCTCGGAGCCTTTCCGGGAAGTGTAACGTCCAGAGTCTCGGCTGCCAGCTTCTTCTCAGCCAGCGCAGCCTTCATCTGCTTCTGCTTCTCCTGGATAGCTGCCTCAATGTCGGCGCGTACTGTGTTTGCCAACTGCCCGATGACAGGTCTTTCCTCGGCGGAGAGGCCGCCCATCTGCTTCAGGATGGCTGTTACCTCGCCCTTTTTGCCCAGGAATCTTACCCTGATCTCTTCCAGCAGCTTGATGTCAGAGACTTTTTCAAGCTCCGCCTTGGCACGCTCTTCAATGCTTTTGAGCTGTTCCTTCATGTTTATTCCTCCTAAAAAAATAGATTACTGTTTTAAGGTCTCCTGACCGTTTTAAGTATATATGTATCTTTAAAGACGACCCTGTTCCCGTGAGCCAGGACAGCCTTGCGTATCCCCTCAAAGAACGGTGTCCTGTACGGTTCTTCAAGCATAATGTGGTCGCTGTGAGTCCCGATGTATTTCAGATAATCATCTGCGCTGTATTCACGCTCTCCGTGAAAACATACCGTTTCAAGCTCGGTGAAGCCGTAGTCAAGAGCATTGTCATATATAAACGCCCGGTCATACGTATATTCTTCCTTCCTTATGAAATACTCATCATAGACCTTCTGTATATCAGCGAAAAGCTCCGGGTCTGGAGTCTTATAATCTCCGTTCAGGAACATCATCGCAAGCATACCGCCGCTTTTCAGGAGATCAAAGGTCTTGCCGAAGGCGATCTCCTCGGGTATCCACTGTATGGCCGCCGCAGAGTAGATAAAGTCAAACTTCTCCGCACCGAAGTCATGAGTGATGAAGTCGTCGTTTATCAGCTTGTAATTCTCCCGGGAGCCATACTTTTTCCTGAGCATTTCCGAAAAATTCTTCCCGAGCTCTATGGCGGTGTAATCACAGCCGGTATCGAGTATCGGGTCGGTCGCCTGACCGGTACCGGGGCCCAGCTCAAGGGCTTTAGTCCCCCTGCCTATCTCTGCCTTAGCGATCAGATGCTCATAAAGCTCCGGGCAGTAGCGGACTCTGTACTTATCGAACTGCTCCGGGATCGTGTCAAAACAAAACCTGAACTCCATGACTGCCTCCTGCCAAAACAAAAAAGCCCTGCCCCAATACGGGACAAGACCGATGCTTGCTTATAAACCACCCATATCGCAAGGAAGCCGACACTTCCGCCCCCTTAACGCAGGTATACGTCAGCGCCTACTATGTTTCAACACTGCCGCTCGCGGATGAAATTCGGTCTGCATACTGCCGTAAACGGGCTTTCAGCCGACGACCCGTTCTCTCTTTGAAGGCACTCTGCCGCAGACTTACTGTGTCCGGTCAAAGCGTTTGATAAATTTACAAGTAACAGTATATCACTATTATCCGACATTTGCAAGAGGGCGTAACAAAAAATTTACAACTGCTCCTGCCGGAGCCAAAACAGCTTTATATTACGCTGTCTTTAAACTCAGCAGTACATACCGTCAGCTCAGACAGCAATTCTTCTTTCTTGTCATCGGCTGGATCAATAAACAGATGATCCGGCCCCTCGATCATCCTGATTCACAGCCCGTGTTTATGCAGCGGATCCCACAGATCATCCTCGGTCTCTTCGTCCTCGATGACATTGTAGTTTTTCTTCGGATATTTTATCTTTGCGTGAAGCTCGTTTATCAGATAGAGCTTTGCTTTTGTGTCCTGAAAGCTGAGGGTCAGCTTATGCTCCGAAAGCTCCGCGAGCTGACGTTTTCCGGCGCCCTCAGTTTTCGGAGAAGCCGTCTCCTTAAAGCAGAAGGTCATATCCCCCCGGGGCGTCTGCTCGGAGCGCAGTATATCGTCATAAGAAAACTCCGCAGAAAAATATTTTCCTTTGAAGATGCTCCCCTGCTTATGCTCTATATGATCGTCATAGATACGGGTATAACATTCTGTATCCCGGCTCAGAGCCGAATATCTGTAAAGCAGACCTGAGACAGCTATGTTCCCCGCTCCGATGAGTATCAGCAGTATCTTTATGACGGCCACAGGGACAAACAGCGCCAGAACGCAGACAGCTACCCCGATAATCGTTCCTCGCAGCAGTGTTTTCTGCATCTTCTTGTGTTCGGCAAGATCGTTTGCCGCCTTCTGCTGCCTCTGCGAGCGGGACAGCTTCGGGGGGTATTCGTACAGAAGCATCTTATCTCCTTTCATGCTCCGCTATGAGCTGCCGCTTTACAGCCTTACAGATCAGGCAGGCTGGCTGCGGCGAGGCGTTTCTTATCTTCAGGGTCTCAATTCCCGGCCGCGATGCGGAAAATATCCTCGGGTGCGGCAGCGATATAGTCGCATCCGCTTTCCCGGAGCTCCTTTTCGCCTCTGAAGCCCCAGACACATCCGATACAGGGCAGCCCCGCATTATGTGCAGTTTCAACATCGACACTGCTGTCTCCGATGAATACTGCGCTTTCGGTCCCGACTCCCAGTTCCTTGCAGATATTGAAAACTATATCCGGCTGCGGCTTGGTAGGGACTCCTTCCCGCTTGCCCATGACCAGCGCGAAAGCACCCTCGCCGTAGAGCTTTTCAACTACCCTTTTTGAGAACACATCAGGCTTGTTGGAGGCAACCGCGCACAGCACTCCCGCAGCGGAGAGCTTCTTCACCAGCTCCGGCATACCGTCGTAGGCGGTGGTATGTGCGAAGCCGCAGGCCTCATAATACTTGGCAAAGCCCTCCAGCACAGCCTTTTTATTCTCCTCGGTCTTCCTGCCCTCAGGGAGTATCCTCTCGCAGAGGGTCGCAGCTCCGTTGCCGACGAACATTTTATAATCCTCGATCGGATGCTGCGGAAAACCCAGCTCCGCCAGGCTCTTGTTGGCCGAATCTCCGAGATCGAAAAGAGAATCTATAAGTGTCCCGTCAAGATCGAATATCGCTGTTTTGATCATATCAAACATCACCTTCCGTTATAACTTCTATTTTATGTGAGCCCTCTCCGATGAGCAATGTCATCTCAAGCTCGCCGGCTGGGTCGTCTAAGAGCACTGTAAGCTCTGCCGGCTCCTCCCGATTTGCAGGGACAAAGATATGGCATACTGTGAAGCCCGATGCCTCAGGAGCATGACCTGTCCCGCTCCTGATATCCTTGCTGCGCTGCGCATATATTGCCTCGGTCATTTCTCCGAGGCAGGCGGAGATCCTGTCAAAGAGCCTTTCAAGCCTGGCAGCGTCGGCTCTTGCCCCATCGACTGTGAGGCTGTAATCCCTCTCCTGATCGAAGATATGCGGCGCACCTGAGATGAGCTTGCTCCACCTGCTGTTTTCATCATGCTCGAAGCGCAGAGTGCCGTAGTTCCCGCAGTATACATCGTATTCAGAAATATGCTCTTTCCGGTATCTCTCTTTCTGCTCATCGATCCGCCTGATGTTGCGCTTCCTGACAGCGATGGCTGCAAAAAGCAGCCCCAGCTCGCAGGCGATCATAGCTGCCCCGACAACCGGCAGCCCCTCAACAAAAAATACGATACACAGTATCGGCAGAGCAAGAAACATTATATAGCCGACAGTAAAGACAGCATCCCCGGCCTTTTCATGTTTCTTCCCTGACTCCGTATCCTGTGATACAGCCATTCTGTTTCCTCCGTTCGGCTCTTCTGAGCTCTGTTCTCGATATCAGCTCCCGTGGCCTGATTTCTTCGCCCGAGGCGGTCAGTCCTCCAGCTTGGAAGCCAGCAGTGAAGAATACCTGGCTCTGAACTCCTCGAAGCGGCCTTCATCAAGTGCCTCTCTTATACGCTCGGTAAGGGTGTTGTAGAAATACAGATTATGCTGAACGGTCAGCCTGCCTGCCAATTGCTCGCCGGATTTGAAAAGGTGTCTGATATAGGAGCGGGAGAAGTTCCGGCAGGTCTGACAGTCACATTCCGGGTCGAGAGGGCGGGGGTCAAGCTCATAGCATTTGTTCGGAATATGCATCATCCCGTTCCAGGTAAATACCGAGCCGTGCCTTGCGTTGCGGGAGGGCATTACACAATCGAAGAAATCTATCCCTCTGGCGACAGCCTCTATGATGTTCGAGGGAGTGCCGACCCCCATAAGATAGCGCGGCTTGTCCTTGGGCATAAAAGGCTCGACCTGCTCAATGACATGATACATAACTTCCGTCGGCTCTCCCACAGCCAGCCCGCCGATCGCGTAGCCGTCCAGATCGAGCTCGCGTATAGCCTTGATATGCTCGATGCGGAGATCATCATAAGTGCAGCCCTGATTGATGCCAAAGAGCATCTGATGCCTGTTTATCGTCTCCGGCAGGGAATTGAGCCTTGCCATTTCGTTCTTGCAGCGTATGAGCCAGCGTGTAGTGCGCTCGCAGGAAGCCTTGGCATATTCATAGGGCGCCGGGTTCTCAACACATTCATCAAAAGCCATAGCGATAGTCGAGGCAAGATGGGATTGTATCTGCATACTCTCCTCCGGCCCCATGAATATCCGCTTGCCGTCAACGTGGGAATTGAAGGTCACTCCCTCTTCCTTGATCTTCCGCAGCTTTGCCAGCGAAAAGACCTGAAATCCGCCGCTGTCGGTAAGTATCGGTTTATGCCAGTTCATGAACTTATGCAGCCCGCCCATTTTGCAGATAACATCGTCTCCGGGGCGGACATGAAGATGATAGGTGTTGCAGAGCTCGACCTGTGTTTTGAGGTCGTTTGCCAGGTCGATGGAAGATATCCCGCCCTTGATGGCGGCAGATGTGCCGACATTCATGAACACCGGGGTCTGAATCGTCCCGTGAACGGTCTCGAACTGCCCGCGGCGGGCTGAATTTTCGGTTTTCAATAGTGTAAACATAGATTCTCCTGTTATCTTATGATCCTTTTGATATAGACGTTTGACTCCCCGCCCCGTCTGTCGGTCATCGTTCCGATCTGCTCAAATCCGTATTTTTCATACAACCCTATGTGATCGGTGGAGATGTAGACGGCATCATAGCCCTGCCGGGAGGCGATATTCTCTGCTTCCGCAAGCAGCCGGCCGAAGCATCGCCGGCCTCTGAATCCGGGGAAGGTGTAGACAAAGCCGATCCAGGGGGTCAGCTCTGTATCTGGTATATCATCCCGCTCCGAGAGAGTGCAGAACGCGGCAAGTTTTTCTCCCTCCGTAAGCAGCAGGAGCTTTGAGGTGCTCCCGAGCTCCTCGAAAAACCAGTTCCTGTCTATCAGCTCACAGAGCCAGCTTCCCGCAGACCAGTCGCAGAGCCTCAGTTGTGAAAGCCAATGTCCGCTTTCGGCGGAAGAGTGATATTCCAGTATCTCCATATTCAATACCAGAGATCGTAAAGCGGCATAGTCTCGCGGTCGCGGTATTCGTGCTTTTCGTAATAGCCGATAAGAGCGCCGTCACTGTCCCGCAGAGCGACCATATAAACATCCTTGTTCTCTTTCTCATTCCTGAAGGTGTAAACGATATTGTGCTTATCAGAATTCACGAACCATCTTACGACCTTTTCGATCTTCTCCTGCGAATCCTTATTGTGGCAGTCCAGCAGTGACCTGCCTACGAGCCCTTCACCGCCCCAGCGGGAGTATTTCTCAGCGGCGGCAGGGTTCATGTAGATTATGGTGTTATCAAGGCCGCAAAGCACGACAGGTGCTCTGTCGGCATCAAGAACAGCCTTGAAAAACGGGGACAGTTCCATAGTTTTTTTCTCCTTTTCCTTTCTTGCGGCTTCATCAGCCTTACGCTTCCTATCCAGTTCGTCTGTTGCTTCGGCTCTGCCTCTGGCCCTTGACCAAGGTGCAAGCTCGGCGTAATTCTCATCGCCGACTGTGTAATAAGGCAATGTGTAGTAATCGTCATCGGCACTGAAAAGCTCCCTGCCCTTGCTTATCCACCTATCGGCGGACTCGTCGCCCATAGCGTCGGTGCCGAGGATGTCATATATCTCCTTCGTGATCTCGCAGAGCTGATAATAGCCTCTCCAGGACCTCTCTGCGGTATAAAGCTCTCTTTTCTCGTCATAGCAGGCTTTCCAGCCTGTGCCTTCCTTGAACTGCATAGACCGTCTCTCCTTTTTTACTGTGGCCGATGTTCCACGTAGAACATTTGTTCCGCGAATCTTACAGGATCAGCATACAGTCTCCGAAAGAGAAAAACCTGTATTTTTCCTCTACGGCGATCTTATAGGCGTTCATGGTGTTCTCATACCCTGCAAAGGCGGAGACCAGCATGATAAGGGTGCTCTCCGGCAGATGGAAGTTGGTGATGAGCCCGTCCAGCACCTTGAACTCATAACCGGGGTAAATGAAGATATCGGTATACCCCTCGCAGGGGACGATCTCTCCCTTAAAGGTCGCTACGCTTTCGAGCGTCCTGCATGAAGTAGTCCCGACAGCGATGACTCGTCCGCCCTTTGCCTTTGTCTCGTTTATCAGCCTTGCTGTGCGCTCCGGGAGCTCGTAATGTTCGGAGTGCATCTTATGGTCCAGGACCTTGTCCTCCTTGACAGGCCGGAAAGTCCCCAGCCCGACGTGGAGAGTAACATAAGCGATATTTATCCCTCTGCTCTCGATATCGGCCAGCATCTCTTTGGTGAAATGCAGCCCTGCGGTCGGAGCAGCGGCAGAGCCCAGCTCGTGGGAGTAGACAGTCTGATAACGCTCCTTGTCCTGCAGCTTTTCCTTTATGTAAGGCGGCAGAGGCATCTGACCGATCTCGTCCAGCACGGCAAAGATGCTGCCCTCGCATTCAAACTCTGCGATACGGTTGCCGTCCTCCAGTATATCGGTTATGACAGCGCGGAGCTTGCCTCCCCCGAAGGAAAAGCGTGTCCCGACCTTAGCCTTCTTGCCCGGGCGGCAGAGTATCTCCCATTTCATATTCTCCCTCTGCTCCAGCAGCAGGAACTCGATGAAGGTGCCGTTGTCCTCCTTCTCACCGTAAATGCGGGCAGGTATGACACGGCTGTCGTTCAGCACCAGAAGGTCACCCTTTCTGAGATGATCGCATAGATTATAGAAACGGCAGTGCTCTGTCTCTCCGGTGGCGCGGTCGAGCTTCAGCATACGGGAGGCATTGCGGGGCTCGATAGGTGTCTGGGCTATGAGCTCTTCCGGGAGATCATACCAAAAATCCGATCTTTTCATATCATTTGTATCAAGCATAATAATTCACCGTTTTCGTTTACAAAATGTTAAGATATTTTTTCCCTGCCCTCTTGACATATAAGCCAAGATTTGCTATTATAATCTGTAAGAGATAGAGGCGCGGTCAAGAAGAGTAGCTTTCCCTGACATTTATGTCGCGGCACCAAAGCCTGCGGGGAATGTGAAAGGCGCGACCGCCGAAGCGCGGGTGTTGGGATCCCGCAGCTGACCGCTGCTTTAACAGAGCCCCGGTTGTCATCATGCTTTATGATGGAGTGCTATCGACATAAGTTATATTGTGTCAACATTCTTATTATATTGTATGATGCGCCGGTTTTCAACCGGTTTTTTTATTATCTCTGTAAATTTTATGTTTTGCGCAGTTTAACGTGCAGTTAAAAGCACGCTTTGGGCAAAAAGCACAACATTCCGAGAAAGGGAGTATTGAAATGAAGAAGTTTAAGGTCGGTATCATCGGAGCAACGGGTATGGTGGGTCAGAGATTCGCTCTGCTCCTCGACAAGCACCCGTGGTTTGACGTAGTCGCTTTGGCGGCATCTGCAAGGAGCGCCGGAAAGACTTACAGAGAAGCAGCCGGCTCCAAATGGAAGCTGAAGGATCCGATGCCCGAATCTATGGCTGATATGATCATAATGAATGCTGAGGAAGATGTCGAGAAGCTGGCTTCTATGGTTGACTTCTGCTTCTGCGCTGTCGATATGAAGAAAGACGAGATCCGTGCTCTCGAAGAGAGATATGCCAAGGCTGAGTGCCCTATCGTATCCAATAACTCCGCTCACAGATTTACGGACGATGTTCCTATGGTCATCCCCGAGATCAACCCCGAGCATATCGAGATCATCGCCGCTCAGAGAAAGCGCCTCGGCACAAAGCGCGGCTTCATCGCTGTTAAATCCAACTGCTCGCTGCAGAGCTATGTTCCCGCTCTGGCTCCCCTTATGGACGAGTTCAAGGTAACAAAGGCTCTGGTCTGCACCTATCAGGCGATCTCCGGCGCAGGCAGAACATTCGAGACGATGCCCGAGATCATCGATAATGTCATCCCCTACATCGGCGGCGAGGAGGAGAAATCCGAGAAGGAGCCTCTGAAGATCTGGGGCAGGATCGAAGGAGATAAGATCGTTCCCGCTACTGAGCCTTCGATCACAGCTCAGTGCCTGAGAGTCCCTGTTTCCGACGGACATACTGCCGCCGTATTTGTAAGCTTCGAGAAGAAGCCTTCAAAGGAGCAGATGCTCAAGGCCTGGAAGGACTTTGCAGGCGTTCCCCAGGAGCTTGGCCTCCCCTCCGCTCCCAAGCAGTTCCTCAACTACTTCGAGGAGGACAACAGGCCTCAGCCCAAGCTGGACCGTGACCTCGAAGGCGGTATGGCAGTCTCCATCGGCCGTCTCCGCGAGGATACACAGTATGACTACAAGTTCGTTTGCCTCTCTCACAACACACTGAGAGGCGCCGCCGGCGGAGCTGTCCTGCTTGCCGAGCTGTTGGCTTCAAAAGGCTATTTTGACTAAACCGAAAACTGTTTTCCGGAAAGGAGAATAATAATGAAAAAGACTATTTTCACCGGTGCCGGCGTTGCTATCGCGACCCCTTTCAATGAGGACGGCTCTGTCAACTACGAAGAGCTGGGTCGGCTCATTGATTTCAATATCGACAACGGCACTGATGCTATCATCATCTGCGGAACTACAGGCGAGAGCGCCACTATGACCGACGAAGAGCACGTTGAGTGTATCAAGTATGCTGTCGAAAGGACAGCTAAGAGAGTCCCTGTGATCGCCGGCACTGGCTCCAACGACACCAAGTATGCCATCCACCTCTCTCAGGAGGCCGAGCAGCTCGGCGCCGATGCTCTGCTCCTCGTTACACCTTACTACAACAAGACCTCGCAGGCCGGTCTCATAGCTCATTATAAAATGATAGCTGAGAGCGTTTCCCTGCCTATTATCGTTTACAGCGTCGCTTCAAGAACAGGCGTCAACATCACCCCGGAGACCTGTGTTGAGCTGGCTAAGATCCCCAACATCGTCGCTATCAAGGAAGCCAGCGGCAATATCAGCCAGATCGCTCAGATCGCTGCCCTCTGCGGCGACGACCTGGATATCTACTCCGGCAACGACGACCAGATCCTTCCGATAATGGCTCTGGGCGCCAAGGGCGTTATCTCCGTGCTCTCCAATGTTATGCCCTTCGAGACCCACGAGATCGCTACCCTCTGCCTTGAGAACGACTACACCCAGGCAAGAGAAAAGATGTTCCGTGTTCAGCAGCTCGCTAAGGATCTCTTCTGCGATGTCAACCCTATCCCTGTAAAGTATGCCCTCAATGTTATGGGCTTCAAGGCCGGCCCCTGCCGGATGCCGCTCTGCGAAATGAGCGATGCCAACAAGCAGAAGCTGGAGGCGACAATGAAGAAAGTCGGGCTCATCAAGTAAGAGTTCTGCAAATCAGGCAAGGGGGCGGTAGTTCTGCCCCCTTTGTTATGATATCATAACAGAAAGGATGTTTATAATGACCGATATTCTTATTTGCGGTGCCTGCGGAAAAATGGGCAGAGTCATCGCGGACATAATCTCCGGGAGAAGCGACTGTCAGGTCGTCGCAGGAGTAGACAGGCTGGACGGCGAAGCTGCTTTCCCGATCTATCACACCATTGGCGAGGTCAGGGAGAAGCCCCAGGTCATAATCGACTTCTCTCACCCCTCTGCACTGGACAGTCTTCTGGACTACGCTCTTGCCAACGGCACAGCAGTAGTCATCGGCTCAACAGGCTATTCAAAGGAGCAGACCGAGCAGATACATAAGGCTGCCGAACAGATTCCCGTATTCTTTACCTTCAATATGTCTCTGGGCATAAACCTTATGGCGGAGCTGGCTAAAAAGGCTGTCGCTGTCCTCGGCGGGCAGTTCGATATCGAGATCGTCGAGAAGCACCACAATCAGAAGATCGACGCTCCCAGCGGCACAGCTATCATGCTGGCCGACGCTATCAACGGTGAGCTGGAAAAGCCCTATGATCTTGTCTATGACCGCCATTCTGTCCGCGCTAAGAGGACATCTTCCGAGATCGGTATGCACTCTATCCGCGGCGGCACTATCGTCGGAGAACACGAGATCATATTTGCAGGCCGCGATGAGGTCATAACACTGAAGCATGAAGCACATTCCAAGTCAGTATTCGCTGTCGGTGCTGTCAATGCTGCGATATTCCTCTGCGGCAAGCCTGCCGGCCTCTACTCCATGAAGGATATGCTGGCCGATTGATACAGATACCCATTAAAAAGCTAGCCCCTGAGCGCGGTTAAAACGCTCAGGGGTGTTTTTCATTTTCGGATGCCCGGGAGATATCTTTATATATCCCCGGCTGATATTTCAGACCGCAGGAGCATGAGAGCCTGCCCGGCAGTTATTATCCGGGCATAGCGTTTGCTCCACATAAATTCGTTATAGTACTTATAAGCTGTTTCCTTATCGAAGTAGGGGTTATCGTAGGTCGAGTTCGTATACGAAGGGACGATCATATTGAACCCCTTTTCAAACCCGCTTTTAATTGTCGCATCCATACAGTAATCTGTCGATACACCGACAGTTATAATGTCCTTTTCGCCTTTTGCCCGCAGATATTCTGTCAGCCCTGTCATCGGATGAAATGCGCTGTTTACGTTCTTTTCAAAGCGCCTCTCACAGCTTCTCGGTGCAAATTCCTCATATATCTCATAGTTTTCCGAAGACTTGTCGAGATCGGTACCGGGGCCGTCATCGTGCTGGACAAATACGACCTCCACATTATTCTCTCTCGCAGCAGCGATCAACTGCTTTATATTGTTTCTAACTCGTTCAAAGGCATACAGCTCTTCATTGAAACATCCCTTTTGTGTATCTACGACCAGAAGTATCATACGTTTCTCCTTGCTATTAAAATAATGATAATGCGATATACGACTGCAATGATTATAGCATAAAGCAGAGGCGGTGTCAACAGAAACGCCATAGCACTTCTGACATCATATCAGAAATACTATGGCGTAAAGCATCCGTATCATTTCCGCCGGAAAAGCGGAGGGATATCATTCAGGATCAATCGTCGTCAACATCTGTGCTGACACCGTCAACTCTTCTTCTGCCCACCGGCCACTGTCTGTAATCTGTGTAATCGGCGTTGTAGTTGGTATCAAAGTCCTTGGCCTCAGCGAAGAGCGGGTCATAGAGCTTGCCGCCTACAGTGAACCAGCAATGGGAAGTGTCGTGGCAGATATAGATATCGGTATATCCGATCTCTCTGATGAGGAAGGCAGCCGCGCAGGAATCTGCAACGCAGCATCCCGAGCCGCGCTCAAAGATATCGTTGGCGAAAGTGATCTCCCAATCGGGCGAAGTCTCGTAGATATCGGAGAGAAGTCTCCAGCGGTGATAACCGTGCTCATACATCTCCCAATTGAAGAGCTTGAGTCTCTTCTGCTCCATAGTGTCTGTGGGGAGAGTCTGCTCGAGCATGATCTTATGTGCGGTCATCATAGTCTCGATCTTGTACTCGTTGTAATCCGACTGCTCGGCCTTACCGGAAGCGTCAACATTGATGCCGTCCACCTGGCCGTTAGTCACCAGAGTGCCGTCGATACGGTCGAAGCAGTAATAAGCTCCGTCCACCTCCTGCCAGCCGGTCTGATTAACGCCGTTCTCATCGAAGAAATAGCTCTTTCCGTCTATCTCCTTGATACCCTTGGAGAGATCGCCGTCGTAGTAATACTTGAGGCCGTCCTTCTCCTCCCAGCCCTTGCGCTCGATGGCGAAGGTCCTGACTGCCTTGTTCTTGTATTCGCCCATAGCAGTCAGGGTAACGGTAGCTGTACCTACTTCAGTGTTGTTCTCATAAGTGACGGAATAATCCTTATCGCGGACGAGGACCTCTCCGTAGAGAGTAACTGTCGGCTGAGGCTCGATAGCCTGACCGGTATAAGCATATTTCTCGTCGATGCCGGTTATCTCGGCTCCTGCGATATCGTCATGGGGGCGCTCCAGCTTGGGAACGATATTTTCCTTGATCTCAGCGCCGCATACAGAGCATTTGCGGAGAGTATATCCTTCGCTGTCATAAGTCGGCTCAACGACGGTATCAACATATTTATGCCCGTCCATTATCGGCTCTTCAAAGGTCTTGCCGCAATCCTCACAAGTATAGGTCTTTACGCCCGGGTGAGTGCAGTCGGCTTCCTTGGTTATCTTGACAGTATACTTATGGACGTGCTGCCCGCAGGACGCGAGAGCTGTCACAGCAACTGTTGCGGCAGCAAGCGCTGCCACCAGCTTTCTTATCATTATCATACTTCCTCTCTTATCAAACCGTTTGGTTTTTCGACACATCTATTATATTCTAAAACCGTCCTCTTGTCAAGCGGAGAACCGAGAAATTTACAAAGTTGTCAAAACTGTCCAATTTTTCAGACTCGTTTGCGTTTAAGTATCCTCTCTGCAGTGCGCCTGAGCTCTTTGCGGTTAAGGAAAACTATCCCGGCAGCCGGGAAAATGCTCAGCAGGAAGTGCCTGTTCTCCAGTGTCATCACGCTTATGCTCATAAGGATCAGCAGCACCGCATTAACGACAGTTTCCATGATATCGTATCTGAAAGGTTCATATCTCTGTATGTCGGCCATACGCAGCGAGAAACAGGCAGCATAGCTCAGGAAGGTGGCAAGGCAGGCTCCGTGTATGCCGAGCCTGGGAATAAACACAGCGTTCATCACCAGATTGGCACAGAGTGTAGCGAACACGGTGAGAAAGGCATTCATGCTGCGCTTTGTGGCGGTATAGATGCCGTAGATGAAATGGTTGAGGCAGACAAAAACAGAAGCGCAGATCAGCATCGGTGTATAGACATAAGCTCTTGAATATTCCGGGAAGGTGCTGTAATTTATCAGCAGCGCTGAGACCGGGCGCACAGTCAGTATGAGAAAGGCCGCCGAAACGAAGAGCATCGACTGATAGCCCTTGAGGACACGGCTGTAGAATTTCCGTTTCCTGCGGGACCGGTTGACCATTATTGCCGACATATTCCAGGCCATCGAGAAGATCGTCGCCGCCATAGACAGCAGGTTCGGAACTTTTGTCGCCGCCGAATATATGCCCGCCGCTGCATCTCCCAGCTCGACGGTATCGCTGTGCATATTCGAGATGAAGATCTGGTCAGAGAAGCCTGTGAATGTCCACATGACAGTTGAAGGTATCAGCGGGACAGCGAAGCGCAGCATCTTCTCCGATAGCTCTCTGTCCAGACAGGAAAGATCAAAAAATCGCTTGATGTTTGAGACAAAGAAAAGGCAGACCGCCGACAGCCCGTCGGAACAGATCGTCGCCAGCATAAAGCCCTCGACTCCCAAGCCCATAAAGCTGATAAAGATGATGCTGAAAAAGAAAAGAGTGACTGTGGTAAAGATACCGTCCAGCGAGAAGAGCTTGACAAGACCTCTTGCTCTTGTGAACTGCGAGCAGAGCTGCCGCAGAGAGCTTGTCCAGACATAGATACAGAGCAGGATGCAATAGCCCCGCACAGGCCGCAGAAAGGGTATGACAGAGAGGATCGGCACAAAGGCCAGCATAACTGTCAGCCCGAACAAGGACATAACAGCGGCGTTGGTAAAGACCCGTTTTTTCTCGTACTCCCTGTCGAGGCCGAAGCGGACGATAGCTTCGGTCATGGAGAAGGTGAACACGGGCAGAAGGAAGAGAGCGACTGTCTCGATAAGGGATTTTGTGTAGAACCCGGCCGGGTCGATATTCTTGGTGTAAAGGTTGTTGAGAACAAGGGAGAATATCTTTGAACTGAAGCTGCCGACAGCGAAAATAACCGTGTTCAGAGCCAGCCTTTTATACTTATCCAACGCCCTATCCCCTCCTATTGTCGTTCTTTTACCTATATTATATCACATCATCATCGTTTTGTCATTCCTCAAATTAGCTATTTGTTACAATTTTATCAAGCTATTCTTGACATATCCGTCAAATGGTGTTACAATTTATAGATGAAAATTGCGAATTGTCGAACAAATTTTGAAAACGGTGATGATCTATGTCAAAAAGCGATAATCAGCCAAATCTTATTGTTATGCTGACTTATAACGATAAGACCGTTGCGGATGCTTACAGTATCTTTGAAGAATGCAAGGATTGCAGTGTTCAATACTGGGGCTTCAAAGAGGAGGATCTGCCTCTCCCCGAAATGAAAAAACTGTTCGCGTATATAAAGAGCCTCGGCAAGACCGCCGTTCTTGAAGTAGTTGCCTATACCGAAGAAAAATGCTTTGAGGGCGCTGAAATGGCTCATGAGTGCGGAGTCGATATCCTTATGGGGACTGTGTATTCCGATAAGATCAACGATTACTGCCGCGAGAACGGGCTGCTCTATATGCCCTTTGTCGGTGATGTTTACGACAGACCGTCTGTCCTGGGCGGGTCTATCGACGGAATGATAGATGAAGCCAAAGAGCTGCTCAAAAAAGGAGTATACGGATTTGATCTCCTCGCCTACCGCTTCACAGGCGATGCGGGCGAACTCATCAGACGCTTTGTTTCCGAGATAGATGCACCGGTCTGCCTCGCAGGGAGCGTTGACAGCTACGAGAAGATAGACGAGATACTGGATGTCTCGCCCTGGGCATTTACCATCGGCAGCGCTTTCTTCGATAATTGTTTCGGCGGCAGGTTCAGCCAGCAGATAAACAGTGTCTGCAAGTACCTGGAAAACAGCCCTGTAAAAGTCTGAGGAGAAATAAAAATGCTCAAGGATATTTTCCCTTACGAGTATGCGGAAAGTGTTTACGGGATCGATTACAAAAAGCTCTATGATATGGGCTACCGCGGCCTTATCTTCGATATCGACAATACCCTTACCCATCACGGCGACGACGCTACTCCCGAAGCAGAAAAGCTCCTCGGGAAACTCACCGAAATGGGCTTTAAAGTTGTCCTGCTTTCGGACAATGATAAGGAGCGCTGCGACAGATTTGTAAAAAACTGCGATGTACCTTATGTCTGCGATGCGGATAAGCCCCATTCTGCAGGCTTCAAGCGTGCTATACAGACTCTCAGGATGTCAAAGAAAAAAACTGTCTGCATCGGAGACCAGCTCTTTTACGATATCCTCGGAGCCAACAGGCTCGGCATCGCAACAATTATGGTGCATTTCATCACCGCCCCGGGCGAAACAAGGATCGGCAAGCGCAGATATGCCGAATTCTCCCTCCTGCGGCTTTGGAAACATACCAGGCTCTGCGGAAGGCTTGGAGATATTTTTAAGGAGGATTGAACAATGCGTTTACTCGGTAAAAATTTCTGCGACATAAGCCCTACCTGCTACGCTATCTCCGAAAAGAAGGAGGAACTCAGAAGGATAATAAACGACCGCCTCAGCGGTGAAAAATTCGCTAAGGACAGGCTCAGAAAAAAACTGCCCAATCTAGTTTCCTCATATTCAAATACGATAATCAAGAAAGGCCCCGGCATAGACCCTGTCCTCCAGGAGAACAAGGCTGTAAATCTCAGACTTGCCGGCGGCAGGCTCAACGGCATCATCATCCACCCCGGAGAGGTCTTCTCCTTCTGGAAGACCGTCGGCAGCATAACCAAGAAGAAAGGCTATATGGAAGGCCGTATCATCTCTCAGAACAAGATCGTGCCCGGTCTCGGAGGCGGCCTCTGCAATCTGGGGAATACTGTGCATCTGCTGGTCATCCACAGCCCTCTGACCGTTACTGAGTTCCACACCCATTCTGATGCACTCGGCCCCGACGAGCACGGAAGAGTCCCCATGAGCGCAGGAACATCAGTCTGCTATAATTACATAGACTTCAGATTCAAGAACACTACCGATCAGGATGTCGAGCTCTGTATCTGGTGCGAGGACGGTATCCTCAAGGGCGAGCTCCGCAGCGAAAGGCCTTTCCCCTATACCTACTCCATCTCCGAGGAGGGGCATTGCTTCAAAAAAGAGGAAGACGGCAAATTCTACCGTGTCTCCAAGATCTATAAAAACACCTTCGACCGGGAGAGCGGAGTGCTCATCGACAAGACCCTCATCTGGGATAACCATTCTGAGGTAATGTTCGATTACAGCCTTATCCCCGAGGACCAGATCTCCGAATAAAACACAAATACCGCCGCACCGGGCCATCTTCCGGTGCGGCGGTATTTGATGATATGGAGGAAATCTTATTATCTTTCGTTCTGTCTATAAGTATACCCGGCTTTCTTAAAAGCAGACTAAAAGCATTGTGAAAAACAGATGAAAGTTTATGGGGCAAGATCAGAATATATGAACTTATTGTTAACATCTCCGGATGCTTTGTCGAATTTTTACATTTCCCCAAGTGCCGAAAAACTGCGGCTCAGACACGCAAATCCCGTATTATTCAGCATCAAGACGTGAACAGGCCTTGAAATATTGAGAAAATAAATACAAAAATACACTTGAAGCCTACTTTGATTTTAATGAAATTCAACGAATATTACTCCAAAGCCCGAAAAATGCGCGTTTTTATTTGACAAATCCCGCAAAATACGCTATAATACAAGCAGAAAATTTGAATTGGAGGTAATCTACCATGACTAAAGCAGAACTCGTAGCAGCCGTTGCTGCAAAGGGCGGTTACAACACTAAGAAAGACGCTGAGAAGGCTCTCGCCGCTGTAGTTGATTCCATTACAGATGCTCTTAAGGACGGCCAGAAGGTTTCTCTCGTTGGCTTCGGTACTTTTGAGGTTAGACACAGAGCTGCCAAGGAAGCTATCAATCCCGTTACCAAGAAGCCTATCCATGTTGATGCTAAGGATGTTCCCGCTTTCAAGGCCGGCAAGGCTCTGAAGGATGCTGTAAACAAGTAATCTGATCACAAAACAGAAAAGGAGATCTTTTATTATGGCTACTGCAAAGAAAGAGACCAAGGCTGCTGAAGTAAAGGCAGAGGTTAAGGCTGCTGAGGAGACCGTAAAGGCTGACGCTAAGGCTGCTAAGGAGACCGTTAAGAAAACCGCTAAGAAGGCTGCTACTGCTGCCAAGAAGACTGTCAAGAAGGTTGCCGAGAAGGCTGAGACCAAGGCTGCTGCCGCTAAGAAGGCTGTCAAGAAGGCTGCTCCTGCTGCTAAGAAGGCTGCTCCCGCTAAGAAGGCTGCTGCCAGCGACAATGTTGTTCTTCAGTTCAAAGGCAAGGACGTTGAGATGAAGAGCGTTCTCGAGGCTTGCAAGGCTGATTATAAGGCTCAGACCAAGAAGACTGCAAAGAACGTTACCGTTTATGTTAAGCCCGAGGATGGCAAGGCTTACTATGTAGTCGGCGATTTCAACGGCGAAGTTGCTTTCTGATTTTTTTCAAGACCTACAGTTTGATAAACTTCATTTTGCAAAAAAGCGCTTTCGGAAACGAAGGCGCTCTTTTTTGGTTCTTTTCGCATAAAAAAAGCACCGCCCGCCCGGCGATGCCTCGGTCTGCTCACATCTGCGTTAGCTTTATGTTTTTACGGCAGTAAGACATATCCATGAGCACTGCCATTACCTTTGCGGCAAAGGTCTTGTCCTCTATCTCATCGTAATCCGTTATCATGAACTCGATCTCGCGGTCTGTCCTCAGAAGATAATCCCGGAAGCCCTCGAAAGAGTCTATCTGCTCGTCATTGAATTCATGGTTGACATACGAAAGGAATGTACTTTCCTCTTTGATCTTGATGTCGTCCAGCAAAACTATCATCACTGTCATCCTCCCCCTTTTATCTGTTATGCTTATATAAGAGTTATTATATCAAAAAAGCGGTCAGAAGTCAAGGAAAAAGCAAAAAGCTCCCGCCTGAACAAGCAGGAGCCTTTAAAGCTCGTAAACTATAACGCCGTCCTTGCCTGTCCTTGTCTTTCCGTAAACGATGCGGAATTTGGACATTATCTCGCTGTTTACGACGATGACAGCAGCCTCGGCGTTTTCCTTGGCGCAAAGCTCGTCTCCGGCGACAACGCTGTCTCCGACAGAGACCATGCTCTCCAGCTCCTCGTTTTTCTCCGAGGCCTCGATACAGACCAGTATACAGACTCCGTCATTACCTGTTATCGTATAGGTATGCCCGTTGTCCGAGATATCTGTCACCTTCCCGCTGATGGGAGCAGTTATGGAAGGAACCGAACAATGCACACAGAATCCTTCCCCAAGGATCTTCATAGAGATTGCACGGTTTTTGGAATTAGCGATATCCACGACCTCTCCTTCGCAGCAAGTCAGAATGATACGCTTTTTTGAATTGCGCTCACTATTGGCTCGATTTCTGAACAGTGTCACAGACATCACCCACCTTCTACATATTATTTTAACAAATGCTCGACTGTTTTGCAACAGTTTTTTAGCTTTTTATTGCATTTTGCAAAATATTTGTGACTATTACTAACTTGAAGCGCTTTATTATTTGTATCATTGTGCATATTCCTAAACAGTTAGGAAACGAAACATTCATAATATAATAACACATTAGTAAACGAAGCATTCCGGAGAAGAAAAACATCCCGGTCTTGGCAAAGAAATATCCTGCTCCGGCTTTTGTTCCCGATGTCTTTACATTTGCTTTGAAATATGATATAATGACTAATAATTATACATTTTTAAAGGTGGGCTCATAAATTGCTTCTTAATGTCGAGCATCTCTATAAGTATTTCGGCGGTGAACCGCTGTTTTCCGATATTTTTCTTACTGTCAACGAGCGCGAGACTCTTGGCATAATCGGTCGTAACGGCTGCGGCAAAACGACGCTGCTTAATATCATAACCGGACGCACCGGCTTCGATAAGACCCCTGAGGGCTTAGGCTCGGTGTCGCTCTCTTCAAAGGCTAAGGTCGGCTATCTGGAACAGAACAGCGGCCTGGAAAGCAGCTCCACAATAGAAGCCGAGATGCAGCACGCTTTCGACGACCTTATCTCCGCCAAGCGCCGTATGGAAGAAATAGAATCGCTTATGACTTCCCTGCCCGCCGATCAGATCGAGCTGCTCAGCTCGGAATATTCACAGCTTTCTGCCTTTTTTGAAGCGCGGGACGGCTACCAAACCGATGTCCGCATACGCACTGTCCTCAACGGTATGGGCTTTGGCGACACTCCCACAGACCGCCTTATCTCTACTCTCTCCGGCGGCGAGAAGACCCGCCTTGCGCTGGCGAAGCTCCTGCTTGAAGAGCCGGATCTGCTCATTCTCGACGAGCCTACCAACCATCTCGACCTCAAGACCCTTACCTGGCTTGAGGGCTATCTGAAAGGCTATAAGGGGGCAATAATCCTTGTCTCTCACGACAGATATTTTCTCGACAAGCTCTGCACCCGTATCTGCGAGCTGGAAAACGGCAGGCTTACCTCTTACAATGGCGGTTACAGTTCCTACCTCGTCCTCAAAAAGGCCGACACCGAGCGCAGGATCAAAGAATATGAATCCCAGCAGCGCGAGATAGAAAAGCTGGAGGAATATATCGTAAGGAACAAAGTCCGGGCATCTACTGCAAAGATGGCAAAATCCCGGCAGCACGCTCTTGACCGCATCGAGCGTATCGATAAGCCGATAGAGTTTACCAAGCCCCCCAAGATCAAGCTGGAATACGACATAGAACCGACCAAAGAGATCTTCAAGGTGGAGCGCTGCCCTGTGGCTGTGGGAGAGGGAGAAAAGCGCAGGACATTACTGCCGTCTCTCGATATGACAGTCGCGAGGGGGGAACATCTTGCCATCATCGGTCCAAACGGTATAGGAAAAACGACCGTCCTGAAGCTGATCCAGGGGCTCATCCCTCACGAGGGCGGCTCCATAACCCGGGGCGGGAACGTTAAGATCTCCTATTTCGATCAGGAGCACGCCTCTCTCGACCCTAGAGATACTGTCATCGGCTCGGTGGAGAGAAAGTTCCCAAGAGAATCCGAGCTGAAGCTCAGGAGCGTCCTGGGAGCGGTCCTGCTCTCGGGAGAGGATGTTTTCAAGCCGGTATCCGTCCTCAGCGGCGGTGAGCGGGCAAAGCTCAGCTTCGCCCACCTTATCCTCAACCGCGGAAATGTCCTTGTCCTGGACGAGCCTACCAACCATATCGACCTCGGAACAAAAGAAGTCCTGGAGGATTCCCTTGCGGAGTTCGGCGGGACGATAGTTCTGGTCTCCCACGACCGGTATCTTATCAATAAAGTCGCTACCAGAGTCATTGAGCTCTCGGAGGAAGGCGCACGATCCTTCGAGGGCAACTACGACAGCTATGCGGATGTCATCGCTGCCGAGACCGCCGAGGCAGAAAGGCTCCGCTCGGAGGAAAAACAGGCGCAGCAGCTTCTGGAATACAGGGAGAACAAACAGAAGCAGTACCGCTCCAAGCAGCAGCGTGCTGAAGACGCAAAGCGAAGAGCAAGAGTAAAAGAACTGGAGGATATGATCGCCTCTCTTGAAGAAAAGCTCAGCGAGCTGGAAACAGAGATAACCCAGCCGGAGGTGGCTGCCGATTTCGGGCTCATGTCTGCAAAATGCGCCGAACTGGATTCTTCAAGGAACAGGCTGGACGAACTTATGGAGGAATGGGCGGAGCTGGCATGACAGCCCCGGCTCTCATCAGCAGAAGGAGGTAATACTGTGTTATCGGTCATTATCATCGCTGCCCCGGCAGCAATTATCTTCGGAATATTCGATTGCGTAAAAAGATACAAATAGATCCGGACATATTATTTCAGAAACGGAGGATTTGATATGTATACCGATTACAAAGAAGCAAAAAGCTCGGCCAGAACGATATAACCTTCCGCATCAAGGAAGACACCGCTATCCTCTGCCTGAGAGACAGCGGCGACTTGACAGCTTTATACAAGACCGCCCTCCCCCTGCCTTGCGTATCCGGGAGATGGCGAACTGAAAACGGTATATCTCCCGACCCCCTGCCGGAAGATATACCGTTTTCTTATGAATGCCCGCACATCCGGTGGGCATTTATTTTTCGATATTTCTTGATTTGAGCAGGCACTTGCGCTCGTACATTTTCTTATCGGCGCGTTCAAACACCGAAGAGAAGCTTTTGTCTGTTTCCGGGTCAAATATATCTATACCCGTCGAGACGACTACGGCGCCTTTTTCAAGGTTTTCGTCTACCTGTTTGTCAAAGGCCTGCAGCAGCTCTTCTCTGTGCTCATAATCCTGCCCCGACAGCAGGACGGTAAATTCATCTCCGCCGATACGGAACACCGGGCTGTGGCAGAACTGCCGGCAGATCAGAGCGCAGCCTTCCTTGAGGAATCTGTCTCCCGACTCATGCCCCAGAGTGTCATTTATGATCTTCAGCCCGTTAAGATCAAATACTATAACTCCGAACTCATTGATGCTGCCGCTCTCGATCTCTGCATCGATCCTCTGTGTTGCTTCCTGATAGGCGGTCTTATTCTTTACACCTGTAAGTGAATCGGTATAGGCAAGATGCCTTGCAGAGCCAAGCTCCTGTTTCTGCTCCTGCTCCCGCTGGAGCGTTTCCTCAAGTTCCTTGCGATACTGATCCTTCTCCCCTTCCAGAGCGGTAGTACGGGTCAGGAACGCCAGAGCTATGCCGATAGTCAGTACGATCATCGAAACGATGATGACTACCGCCTTATGAGAGATCATCATACTGTCGTACCAGTCGGCATTGAAATCTACACCGACTATCCCTGCAACCTCTCCTTTTGAATCGAATACCGGGCTGTAAGCCGAATAGAAATTACCCCATTCATCGCTGTGAGGTTCCTTATCGACTCCGGCCTTGCCCTTTGCGGCACCGCTGAGAGCATCTGTCGTCTCCACCAGCTTGCCGAAATCTCCGGGGTCAAACTGATCCGGGTCGATGGTAAAGGTAAATGTCCCGTTGGGCTCTGCCCGCAGGGCGTAGATATAGTCAAGCTGGATATGCTCCTGAAAAGATGCAAGGATGTTCAGAGCCCTGGTATACTTCTCTGTCCCGATATCTCCGGCGGTAAGGGTCTTGAGATCGTCGCCGTTGAGCTGGAAGGCTGCGGTGTTGGATACATCCAGCATACGCTGTTCTATCTGGCTGCGGACGGCATTTTCCGACATCTCGATGAGGATTATGCCCATGACTATATGAGTCAGGAGCAGCAGTATGAAGGCAATAACAAAGAAACGCTTGTTGATATTCAGTATTTTTGAAGCTCTGCCCATAAGTCACCTCGCTTTCCGGCCGATGGCCTCAGGTATGCTAAAAAACCTGTTTTCTTTATTATAACATACAATTTCAAATAAAGAAATAGATTTTTTAATATTTTCTAAAAATATTTTTCAGATATTCAAAAGAGTTTGTCCATTATTACCTGATTCAGGAAAATTGGCTTTTTCTGCCGTTTGTTTCTCTGATGTCATATTCCCGACCGGGGGAGAATATACTGTTTTAGCAAGCAAAAAAACTGACTAACGGAGGAATATGCTATGGCTGCTACACAATTGACCCTCGGGAGGCAGACCCTTGTCAGGAGCTGCACCGTGCTTGATACCAGCTTCGAGCAATCGGTGGAAAAGGATTTTGTCCTGCCCGATTACTGCCCCGATGTATTCAGGATCCTTAAATGCCGCGTAACGCCCTGCGTAACATCACAAGCTATCCGCAGCGGCAAGCTGACAGTTGAAACAGAGGCGAAGGTCCGCGTCATCTATCTTGCGGAGAACAGCGGCAGGCTCAACCTGCTGGAGCAGAAGCTCTCGTTCTCAAAGACACTTGATCTCCCCGAGGGAGCTCTTTCTCCCGCCGTCAGAGCTTCGGCTGTCACAGACTATGTCAATTGCCGGGTCGTCAGCCGGAGAAGAGTCGATATCCGGGGAGCGTTTACGGTAAGAGTAGCTGTCGAGGGCGAGAAACGGCAGCAGTTCATCAGCTCTGCCGAGGGCAGCGGGATACAGCTCAAAAAGATACAGGCTGTCTTCCCTTCCGCAAGGCTGACAGCTTCAAAAAAGGTAACTGTCTTTGAAGAGCTGGAGCTCGGGGGCGCCAAGCCGCCTGTCGGAGCGGTCATCAGGACAGATTGCCGTGTTACCGAGCAGGAGCATAAAATTATCGAAGGAAAACTCCTCACCAAAGGCGAAGCCCGGATAGAAATGGTCTACATACCTGCCGATGCCGACGACAGGCCTGCCTGCGAGACTATGCGCTTCGCTGTCCCCTACAGCCAGATAATCGACATCGAGGGGCTTGACGAGAGCTATACTGTCAAGGTCGAGCTTTCGCCGGGAGGCTGCGAGATGATCCCCAAGTCCGACGACCCATATTCCCTTGAATGTGAGCTGATACTGCTGGTAAGCTGCACAGCTCTGCGGTTTGAGCGCTGCGATGCAGTTACAGATGCTTTCTCAACACGCTGCGCCTGCACTGTGAAGCACTGGGAGGAGCCTATGCCGGAGCAGCCCCGGCAGATAAGCGAGAGCTTTGAGCTGACCGGCTCGCTGGACGGAGGAGAGGCAAGGATAGTATCCGTCAGCGCTGTCCGAAGCCTTGCAGGCAGCATCTCTCTCCGGGAGGACAGCGGCAAAAGCGTCGTCTCAGGGAGCCTTACCCTCAGTGCTCTGGCTGTAACAGAAGAAGATATGCCTGTATATCTGGAGACAGATATCCCCTTTGAATACGAGCTGGAAGCAGGTCCGGCGACCAAGGCCTCTGTCGAGGCAGCAGGCTGCTCCTATCGCCTTACCGATGACAGCTCCGTCGAGGTCAGAACAGAGCTCGCTGTATCTGCGGAGGTCTCGGAAGGCGGCGGGATCCTTCTGCTGGAGGACATTGCCGCCGAAGATGAGCCTGCCGCTCCGGAGCGGAGATACGCCCTGAAGCTATGCAGCGTCGAGGCGGGAGAGGATCTTTGGGAGCTGGCTAAGCGCTGCAAGACATCTGTAAAAGCAATAATCGAAGAGAACGGTCTTACCTCCGATAAAACGGAGGAGAGCGGGATGCTGCTGATCCCGCTGACCGACTGATCGGAGGGATAGATATGAGATCTGACATTTACAAAGACATCGCCGCCCGTACCGACGGCGACATCTACATAGGAGTCGTCGGGCCTGTCAGAACAGGCAAATCCACGTTTATCAAGCAGTTCATGGAGAAGTTCGTGATCCCCCGGATCGAGAGCGATTTCAAGCGTGAGCGGGCTGTTGATGAACTGCCGCAGTCCGCCGGGGGCAGGACGATCATGACCACAGAGCCGAAATTCATCCCCGAGGAGGCAGTTGACATCTCTCTGGAGAACGGGACAGCTCTGAGTGTCCGGCTCATCGACTGTGTCGGATATGTCATCCCCTCTGCGGTTGGGTATATCGAGAACGAAGCCCCCAGAATGGTTATGACTCCCTGGTTCGACAGCGAGGTCCCCTTCAATATGGCTGCCGAGGTCGGGACACAAAAGGTCATCACCGAACATTCAACTGTCGGATTGGTGGTCACCACAGACGGCTCCATCACCGATCTTCCCAGAGAGGAATATGAAGAATGTGAGGAACGGGTCATTTCCGAGCTGAGAGCGATCAACAAGCCCTTTGCCGTACTGCTCAATTCGGTATATCCGGAGAGCGAAGAGGCAAAGGAGCTTGCCGCAAGGCTTTCGGAAAGATACCGAGCGCCTGTTATCCCTGTAAGCTGCCTTGACCTCTCAGAGGATGATATAGAGAAGATAATGCGGGAAGTCCTCTACTGCTTCCCCATAACTGAGCTGAATGTGGATATGCCCTCCTGGATAAGCAGCCTGCCGAAGGATCAATGGCTGCGGAGATCTGTTTTTTCGCATATCCGCGAGGCGGCAGGAAATGTCTCCGACCTGCGCAGTCTTACCGCCTTTACAGAGGAAGTCAGCCGCTGCGAATATATAGGGAGCTGCCGGGTCTCTTCCGTAGAAGCCGGGACTGGCAGCGCTGTGATCGCTGCGGAGATCGACAGCTCACTGTTCTACAAGGTCATCGGTGAGACCACAGGTCTCTCCGTAAACGGCGAAAGTGATCTTTTGCAGCAGATCAGCGAGCTGGTTTCCGTCAAGAACAAATATCAGAAGTTTGCAAAGGCGCTGTCTGAAGTTGAAGAGACAGGATACGGCATAGTTATGCCATCTATGGATGAGCTGACTCTCGAGCAGCCGCAGGTCATCAAGCAGGGCAGCAAATACGGCATCCGTCTCAGAGCTCAAGCCCCCTCGATACATATAATGAAAACAATGATAACGACTGAGGTCGCGCCGATAGTTGGCTCGGAAAAACAGTCGGAGGATCTTGTTCTCTATATGATGGGGGATTTCGAGAACGCTCCCGAGAAGATCTGGGAGCAGAACATCTTCGGGAAGAGCCTTCACGAGCTTGTCAACGAAGGTCTGCACCGAAAGCTGTCGAAGCTCTCCCCCGCTGCGAAATCCAAGCTGGCCGAGACAGTCGAGCGAATGATAAACGAGGGCTGCTCCGGGCTGATCTGTTTTATCCTCTAAAAAACAAAAAAAGGCCGTGTATCCTCTCACCGCCGGTGGGATGGATATACGGCCCTTTGCAGTTTTACTGATCTGTTCCGAAGCGGAGCTGCCGTCAGATGAATGCTCCGTAAAGGTGCAGCAGCGCTCATTTTGCTTTTGTTTTTTTCTTTTTGTCCGGCTCCTCGGGTACATATCTTATCAGCGCTGCTACGGAAGCGACCATAAGGAAAAATGTCAGCATCGCGCCTACGAAAGAAAGGATGATAAAGGTAGTCCCTTTATCCAGAAGGCCGTCAATGGCTCTGGCAGCTTCGACAGCATCGTCATAGCTTCGGAACACCCGGACATATCTGAAAGCCAGGATATCCGACAGAGTGCAGAAAGCCAACACGGCTGTCCTTATGACCGGCAGAGGCTTAGGCAGCTTCAGCAGGTCGATCACGCTCATCAGAAGGGCAGCAGCAGCCAGGCCGAGGTATACGAAAAAGTAATAAGTCCAGCGGCTGCAGGCGGAAAGAAAGGAGCTCTCCGAGACAGAAACAGAAGTCTGCGCCAGCCGCACGAAAGCAATAAGGTAAAGCATCCCGCCGATAAATGTAAGGATGATAAGTATACGGAATATATATACAAAAGCCTTGTTTTTCAGAAAAACCACGCCTTTCCTGCTGAGTTCTCTATATTTTACCACAAGAATTATAAAATGTCAACCTGATACAGCGATCAGTCTGATGCCGGATGATTGTTAATAAACCGTAAACTCTATTTATTTGCTCTTGACAACACTAACGTTCGGTAGTATAATCACTAACAAAGAGTACAGAGGAGGCGGAGTAATTGGATAAAAAGGAACAGATAATCTTAGCCGCGCTGGAGCTCGCAGCAGAAAACGGACTCGGCAGCGTGTCTATGTCGCAAATCGCAGAAAAACTTGGGATACGCAAGCCCTCGCTTTACAATCACTTTGAGTCCAAGGAAGCTATAATAGAGGCTATGTACGAATACCTGCGGGAGAGCTCAAAGAAGAAGCTCTCGCTGCAAAACATCGACTACGGCGAGTTCGTCAAGGGCAGGACAGCCGAGGAAGCGCTGCTCATCTCTGTCGGAAATTACAGTGATATGAACTCTCAGCAGGGAATGATGACATTCTATAAATTCATCTATGCCCAGAGAGCAGTGGACACTTCCGCTGCAAGGATAATGAAGGAAGAGACCCTGAGAATGATCCTGACGACCAAAAACCTCTTCTATGCCTTGCAGATACACGGAAAGCTCCGCTTCGGAGATGTCGATACCGCAGCGCTGTCCTTCGCTATGACCGTCCACTCCATTATGGATCTTATGCTTGACTGCGCGAGCTGCGGCGAGGAGCCGCCCAAAGATATGCTGAAAAATTACGTTTTATGGTTCTGCAAAGAATTCGGAGGTGACAAAAATGAACAGGACAATGATTAACAAGCTGGGCCTGCTGGGGATACTCTCGCTGCTGTCATATACCGCCGCTGTAGTCTTTTCTCCCCTGGATTATCCCGGCTATGACTGGATGTCTCAGGCTGTCAGCGACCTCAGCGCCGAGAACGCGCCTTCAAGAATACTCTGGGATCAGCTTGCAGCCGTCTATAAATGCTGCGAGACCGTCTGTGTCACACTGGTATGTGTGTTCATACAGGGCAGGCTCACCAGAACGCTCCGGGTCGGGATATATCTTTTTACGATAATGTGCTGGATCTCCAGGATCGGCTACACCATGTTCCCCCTCTCGGACAGCGGCTACGCCGGGACATTCCAGGATATCATGCACACCTACGTTGTTACGGTACTGGTAGTAGGTCTTTCCATAATCTCGCTGGTAACGATAATTATCGGCGGTTTGCGTTCAAAAGGAAAATACCGCTCGCTGGCTTTCTGGGCTGCGGCAGCCCTGCTGATGATGTTCGCCGGAGCGATCGGCACCAATGCAGTGCCCAAGGCTTATTTCGGTATCTTCGAGCGCTTCAGCGTGTTCGCTGCAACAGGCTTTACCGCTGTCCTGGGAGTATATCTGTTCAACGGCTTCGGAGAGCTGTCGGGAAAGGGCGGTGAGAGCCGTGAGTGACGAACCCTTGCAGCTAAGGCACGTAACAAGAGAGAATATAGACAGCATCCTTGCTCTGAAAGTCCGGGAGAATCAGACCGCTTTTGTCTCCTCAACAGCCGAATCGCTGGCCTATGCCTATGTTTACAGCGAAACAGCCTGGCCCTTCGGTATATATCACAATGAGGAGCCTGTGGGGTTCATAATGCTGGGATACTATGAACTCAAAGGCTATTACACTCTCTGGAAGCTCCTTATAGATAAAGATCACCAGCATAAGGGCTTCGGCAGGAAGGCTCTTCGGATGGGAACAGCTTTCCTGAAAGAGCGTTTCGGCATCAGTGAGATCTACACAGGTGTCGCTATCGGCAACGACACCGCAAGGCAGCTTTACCTCTCGGAAGGCTTCCGCCCTACCGGGCTGACAGAATACTGCATGGAGGAGCTTTGTGCGAAGCTCTGAATCCGACACGAAAACCGCACCTATACGGACAGATATAATGAAAAAGGGTATCCTCCTTGCGGGGGATGCCCTTTTGTCAATTATTACATTACTGTCAGAAAGGTATGCTTTCATCCGTAACGGTGAAGCGCTCGACCTTCTCTCCGTCCGGCATAAACAGATTCGTGCTGAAGGTCTCTTCCGCGAAGGACATCTCGAACTTCCCTCCGGATGCAGGCTCTCCCAGCTTTTGCCTGAACTGCTCCGGGGTATCCCCTGCTCTGAGGCCGCAGACCAGCTCTGTGCCCTCAGGTGCGGTATCCTTGACGGTTATCGAGAGGATCCTGTCTTCGTAGCTGACATTTATGTTCATCCCCTCATAGGAGTAGAACATAGTATAGTCGCTGTTGGCTCCCGGCGCACAGAGAGGTGCTTTCTGAGGCTCTGTCGGCGGAGGGCCGATCTTTTCGATGACAGCCTTCATATCGTCTCCGACAGCAAATTCAGCGTTATTATATCGGACTTTGCAAAGCTCAGAGAGCTTTCCCTCCCGCTCAGGCACTGTTTCTGTTATGACAGTCAGCACATTTTCGGGCTCTGTGGCTATTATTACAGCCGTACCCTCTGTAACGGGAAGAGATGATGGAGCAGCCGAGGTGTTCATAGAGGAGCTTTCTCCCTCGCCGCAGGCCGCCAGCCCCAGCGAGCAGGCAGCCAGCGCCGTGAGTAAGATCTTTTTAATCATAGTGATATTACTTATCGAGAGCGGAATCGGTGATAAGGATCGTGTTTACTTCTTCCTTTCTCGCGGTAACAGACATTGTTGTTGTGCCGTCGGTATAAACCAGGCTCTTGCCCTTGACTTCTCCGGGCTCGCCCAGAGCTGCCTTTACATCGTCTACCTTGCTGCCCAGCTTGATGCCGTCAACAGTCTCGGCATCGCGGCCGGCATAGAGATCCTCAGTAAAGGAGATAGCGAAGATAACGCCGTCATTGGTAGCCTGGATGCTCATGCCGTTGAAGTAATACTCCTTGATGGTGTTCCCGGTAAGGCAGCTTGCTGCATCTGTAGCGGGAGCAGCCTCAGAACCGAGGTCCCCCTTGATATCGTTGATGTTATCGCCTGTGCCGAATTCCTTGCCGTTATACTTGACTCTGGTCTTGGAGGCTGCAAAGCTGCCGCTGGATGCGGGAGCATCGGAGCTCTTGGGCGCATCGGTAGCAGGAGCTTCGGTATTCTCGGGAGCATTGGTCTCTGCGGGGGCAGAAGTCTGTGCTGCGCTTCCGGGGAGAGTTCCCTGCTCTGCCTTGGACGAATCACTGCTGCCGCAGGATGCAAAGCTGCATACTGCGATGATAGCTGCGGCAACTGCCGCGATGTTTCTTCTGATCTTCATTTTCATACACTCCTTAGTTTTGCTTTGGTTGTTTTATCATAAGGCCGCAGGCTCTCCCTTCAGCACGGGGCAGCCCGAAGCCCTGACGACATTATTTACTTTGCCTTGAATTCAGCCTTTACAGCAGACGTATATTCCTTTCCTCCTGCGATGACAGCTATATCGTAGCTGCCTGAGAGACCGGCCTTAGGGTCAACGAACAGCGAGAATCCGTTTTCCGACTTATCAATATCCGCCTTATAGGTGGCGCCGTTCCTGACGTTCTCCTTCAGGAGATCCTTCTCGACGATCGGGAAGGCCTCGAAGATATGGCTCTCGCCCTCGCGGGAGAGCTTTACATAAACTCTTGCGGTACTGTCGTAAGCATCATCGGGAAG
>CAMNNQ010000177.1 GCA_946545645.1 uncultured Clostridia bacterium
CCCTTGACCCCCTGCCAAGGGCTGGCGCGCCCTTGGATTGGCGCAATGTTGCCCGCTTTGTGCGGTGCAGTACTTGTTCTGTGACCCCGCTACAACAACGTCCCGCCCCTCTAAAGGAAAGACGCCGCTGAACCTCCCGGCAGCGTCGCAGGCCGTACAGACGACCCACCACCGACAGCAAGCGACCAACGGGAGCGCCGCGGTTCGGAGCTAAAAAAGAATGACACCGATGACATCTGCAACGGTTATGGTCATCAGTTCTTCATCTGTGGGGGATTCCATCGGCGCAAGACGGTCAGCCTGCTGTGTCAGAACACGCTCAAAATAATTTCTCGCATCTCTCGCATTTGCGAAGCCCTCCGGCCTCGTCGTGCAGCGTTCTTCAAAGAATGTCCTTACACATTCGATCGCCTCGTCCTCAACTTCCAGCTTGTAGCTCTTGCAGCGCAGCAGGAATATGTCTACCAGCTCGTCAGCAGTATAATCCGGAAAATCAATGAATTTGTTGAAGCGGGAACGCAGCCCAGGGTTTGATGTAAGGAATTGCTCCATGAGATCTGTATATCCTGCGACTATGACAACAAAATCATCCCGGTTATCCTCCATGAATTTAAGGACGGTATCAACAGCCTCCATCCCAAAATCATTCTGCCCGGTATGAGTCGTCAGAGAGTATGCTTCGTCGATGAACAGCACTCCACCCAGTGCGCTCTCACAGACCTGCCTGGTCTTTATAGCTGTCTGCCCAACATATCCGCTGACCAGCCCGGAACGGTCAACCTCCACAAGCTGACCTTTGGAAAGCGCTCCGAGGCAGTGGTATATCCCGGCGATCAGCCTTGCTACCGTTGTCTTCCCCGTCCCAGGGCCGCCCGTAAATACCAGATGCAGAGAGACATTGGGCTGCTTGAAGCCTCTTTCCTCCCTCAGTTTTCTGACTCTTATAAGGTTCGAGAGGCTGTAGACCTCGCTTTTCACTGTTTCCAGACCGACAAGCTCATTAAGCTCGTCCATAAGCTCGTCAAGAGTCTTTTCAGGCTCCTTTGACGAAGACGGCTGCGATACGGCCTCGGCGTGAGCGGGCTCTGCCGGAGGCCTGCGGGGCGGCCTGGCTCCGCTGGCTGTGAGCCAGCTTGATGCAAAGTTCTTCATTCTGAAGATCAGTTTTCCCAGGACAGCAGATTCCTCACTGTCTGTCTTGCCGTCGCAGGCGATAAAGTCCAGGACTATCTCGTTGACAGCCCCGATCAGTTTCTCTGTTCCCCCGGCCAGAACACCGTCGCTTTCGGCCTCCGCAAAAGGAGCGCAGAGCATAACGAAGGGGTCGATGACATTGTCCTGCCCCAGCTTATCGACCCGGACTATCCTGGAGATCTCGCTGCTTTCGTAAGATGTCCCCATAAATTCGCTGATATAAAGCGCTTCGGCTCCGCTGAGCTTCCGCCCTCTGGAACCGAGAAATACGAACAGCCTCAGCAGCGACAGCTTTGCGAACGCCGCTATACTGTTCTTCCCCTGATTTACCCTGTATCCTCTCTTATCCAGCAGCTCGCAGCTTTCCGAGAGTGATCTGCAGGTCTGCTTTACTCTGATATCCAAGGCTCTTCCCCCTTATTTGAAATACATATAGAGATCGCATTTTATCATACCGTTATAGAGCTTGCGCTTTTTGTCAGCCTTTTTTCCAAAGAAGGTCTCAAAGTCCTCGTGCGGGGTGATTATCAGGCAGGGTCGGTCTTTTGAGGGGCTGAGGCGCTCTCCCATCTGCCTGTAGAGCTGTTCTGCCTGCTTGAGCTCCAGCATTCTCTCGCCGTAGGGCGGGTTGCAGACCGTAACGGTGCCGTCACGGTGGATGAAATCCTTTATATCTCCCATGTTAGCCGAGACCTTAGCGATAACTCCGGCTTTTTTTGCATTATCCGTCGTAAGTGCGACAGCTTCCGGGTCGATGTCGTAGCCTATGGCCCGGAATACCGTTCCTTTCACGACCTCGGACAGCGCCTTTTCCTTCTCCTCTCTCCAGACCTCCTGAGGAATGATATCCCAGTTCTCGGCGGTAAAATGCCTTCTTAGCCCGGGAGCTATGTTGGCGGCCTTATATGCGCCCTCGATGAGCAATGTCCCGGAGCCGCACATCGGATCTACAAGAACGGTATCGGCTCTGACCCTCGCCAAGTCTATGATCCCGGCTGCAAGAGTCTCTTTGATGGGGGCGTCATTGGAATTGCGGCGGTATCCGCGTTTATGGAGCCCCTGCCCTGAGGTGTCGAGAGAAACTGTGCAGATATCCTTCCGGATCACGAATTGGAGCTGATGCAGAGCTCCGGTCTCTTCAAATCTTTCGATGCCGTATTTTGAGCCCAGCCTGTCAACTGCGGCTTTTTTGATTATCCTCTGGCAGTCCGGGACACTGTGCAGCCTCGAATCAAGAGAATGGCCCTTTACCGGGAAGGCATCCTTCCTGCCGATAAAATGTTCCAACGGGAGCGATCTTACCCCCTGGTAAAGCTCCTCAAAAGAAAGCGCAGTAAAGCTCCCCAGCTCAACTAAGACTCTTTCGGCGGTAGCAAGGCGGTAGTTCGCTCTGGCGATCATCGCCTCGTCGCCGTCGAAGCATATCTTTCCGTCGCTGACGGTGATATTCTCCGCCCCCAGCTTCCCGATCTCATATTTCAGCACGCTTTCCAATCCGAAATGGCAGGGGCAGCAAAGCCTGATAGTATCCATAAATTTTTCCTCATTTCACAAAAGAGCTGCCCCGGCTAAGGCAGAGGCAGCTCTGTGTTCTGATCTCAGTAATGAACTCCGCTGCAAACTGCGGGGACATTTGTCTGCTTGTAGTATCCGATATCGGTAGAGGCGCAGGTCGGCCCTGCGAGGAGGCCGGTCCTTGTGCAGTATCTCTGCTCAACGACGGTATCCGGCATTGAGAATTCGTGATGCTTCTCTGTCTCGGCAACATCTCCGAAGATATTTTTCCAGATCGAAGCGATATTCTGATACTCGGTGGTCGGTATCTGCTTCTGGGGGTCAAAGCCTATCCAGATACCGCTTACGTAGTCGGGAGTAACTCCGACAAAGGAGAGGTCTTTCCACTTGGAGGAAGTACCTGTCTTTCCGGCAAGAGCGGTATTGTTCAGCTTGGCATATCGGCCTGTACCCTGCGGGTCTGTGATGACCTTCTGCATCATCCTGTTCATGACATAAGCTGTAGATTCGCTTATTGCCTGCTTATAGCCGTCGTTCTTTTCATAGATAACGTCTCCGGCTGTATTCACGATCTTATTGACGAAGGTAACGTCATATTTTCTTCCGCCGTTGCCGAAGATCATATAAGCGCCGACCAGCTCCTTGAGCTTGGTACCTGTTGTCAGACCGCCGACCGTTACAGGGGCATAGTTGACATCTGCGTCATGCAGAGTGGTGATATCCAGCTTTTCCTTCAGGAACTCGACGGAATAAGCGGGAGTCATTTTCTCGATGAGCTGTGCGGGGCAGGTATTCAGCGAGCGCATCAGCATCTGCCATGTGGTAAGATCCTGCAGCGACCAGTTACCGTCCTCGCCTGTCTCGGAATAGTTGACAGGCCACTTTTCTTTCTGCCCCTGAGCATTGATTATCTCGATAGGCTTATCATTGAAAAGTGTGGAATAGGTCATAAGATCCTGTTCAAGAGCCGGAGCATATGAAGCGATCGGCTTGATGCAGGAACCGGGGGAACGCTCGGCATCCGTTGCGATATCGAATTCATCCCAGACGGTCTTTTCTGTTCTCTTTCCGACGACCGCCTTGACATTTCCGCGGAGATCCATGCAGATGAAGCCTGATATAAGGTCATCCTTCTGCAGCGGCCAGCTCTGGAAATTGGTCTTATCCTGCATTTCCTTTTCCAGCTTGTTCTGCATATTAAGGTCGCAGGAGGTATAAACAGTATAGCCTCCGCTGTAAAGGTCAGCTCTGGCCTCCTCCTCGGAGATACCTCTTCTTACAGAGATCCTTGAGATAGCCTCCTGTATCGCTTCATCCATGAACCACGAGGTCATGCCCTGATCTGCGATCTCCTCGGCATCTACATCTGCTCTGCTCTGGAAAGACGGGTCTCCGGTTACGGTGAGCATCTCGTTCATAGCGTAATCGAACTCGCCGTCGGTAATAGCGCCCAGCTCCTGCATTTTCCTGAGCACCCACTGCTGGCGCTCCTGATTCTGCTCGAAGTTGGTCAGCGGGTTAAGGTCAACGGGAGATTTGGTTATTGCTGCCAGCGAAGCTGCCTCTGCGAGGTCGAGCTGAGTAACGTCCTTGTTGAAGTAATAGTTGGCAGCGGCCTGGATCCCGACGATATCCTGTTTGCCGTCGCCAAGGCCGATTATGTTGAGATAGCACTCCAGGATATCTTCCTTGGTATACTTCTTCTCGACATTGATCGCTCTGAATATCTCCTTGATCTTACGCTCGATACCCTGAGTTCCGGTAACGGCGTCATCTCCGGTGATATTCTTTATAGTCTGCATCGTAATAGTCGAACCGCCCTGACGTCTTCCCAGCAGGGTATAGATTATGGCACCGAAGGTACGCTTGAAGTCAACGCCGTCGTGCTCCATAAAGCGCTCGTCCTCGGCGGAGATAAAGGCATCCTGAACATAAGTCGGAACCTCGCGGAGGTCGATCCACTGAGCTCTTCTCTGCTGGCTCTGGAGAGCATACTGCATCACATACGGGTCGGAATTCGGATCGTCAGGAGCATAATCCGGGTTATCGCAGAGGAACTTGGTGATATTGCTCCTGGCGATAGACCTGCTGTCCAGAGTGATAACATCCTCTGTATCGGCAAAATTAAGGACATAGATAGTAAGAACGGTCACGAAGATCGAGCCTGTGATTATGATTATCAAAAACAGCGAGAGCAGCAGCGTTCCAAAGACCTTCAAGCTCCTGACTGCGACGTGAAGAGCTTTACGTCCTGTGCTTTTCTGCCTGCGCCTGTGCTTAGCTTTTCTGACTGTATTTTCCATACGTTTCCGCAAAGCGGATAAAAAGCCTCCCTTCGGACATTCTGTGCTTAGTATATCGCCTCAAGGCATTCTCTATTCACGCACAGTATGTCATAGAACAGTTAAAGGGGACGATCTCTCGCCCCCTTGCTGCTTTATCAAATAGTGCAAAGCGCACGATTGAACGAGCGATGTTATTCTGTTTTATCGCTTATTCCTCGTCAGCGCCTTTCTCTTCGGAAGCATCTTCCTCTGCCTCGGAGTCATATACAGGCTCGTCCTCGGGGAGGAGTGCTCTCATAGAAAGGCTGATGCGCTTCTTATCCCGGTCGATCTCAGTTATCTTGACCTCGACCTCGTCGCCTACCTTCAGCATCTCTGCAACATTGTCAACTCTCTTGTTAGCGATCTGGGAGATGTGGATAAGGCCGTCAACACCGTTGATGATCTGTGCAAATGCACCGAAAGAAGTGATCGAAACCACAGTTACCTTGATAACCTGGCCCTGCTCATAGTTAGCGCAGAAGATCTCCCAGGGATTTTCGGAATCCTTCTTATAGGAGAGAGCTACCTTCTTGGTCTCAGGGTCGATATCCTTGATAGTAACATCGATCTTATCGCCGACGCTTACGATCTCGGAAGGATGCTTAAAGCGGTTCCAGCTAAGATCAGCTCTTCTTACGAGGCCGTCAACTCCGCCGAGATCAACGAACACGCCGTAATCGGTGATGCTCTTTACCTCGCCGGAAACGGTATCGCCGACTTTGGTATTCTCAAAGAACGCAGACTGTGCTGCAGCTCTCTGCTCTCTTGCGACAGCTCTGATGGAGCCTACTGCTCTCTGCTTGCCCTCATTGACTTCAAGGATCTTGAATTCAACTGTCTGGCGGAGGAGAGAATTGAGATCGAAATCTCTCTTGGGAGCAGCCTGGGAAGCAGGAACGAACACCTTGACACCGTTGGAGCTTACCAGCACGCCGCCCTTGATAACGTTGGTAACGACGCCGGAGAGGACAGCGTCCTCCTCCTTGGCTGCGCAGATCTTCTCGAAGCCGAGAGCTGCGTCTACTCTCTTCTTGGAGAGGGTAACGATACCTTCCTGATCGTTGGGCTTGAGTACGATAAGGTCTACCACATCACCGACCTTGACAACATCCTCGGGCTTTGCGCCGGGGTCGTCAGAAAGCTCGGAAGCGGGGATGATGCCCTGCTGCTTTGTGCCGAGGTCTACGAAAACTTCATTGTTGTTTACACTCAGAACAGTGCCCTGCACTCTCTTATTGATATGTATGGGCTTCAGAGAAGCTTCCAGTGCCTCCTCAAAATTAAATTCCTCTTCGTTGTTGATCATTTCACTCATGGTCTGTTGTACCTCCTTGATTATGTAAGCCGGAGTTGAAGCGCCGGCAGAGATCCCGATAAAACGAGCATCAGATAGGTCGAGCTCCATATTTTTCAGCTCTTCGGCCCGCTCGACCAGAATGCAGGGGCATAACCCCTCGCAGACAGATACGAGCTTTAAGGTGTTGGAGCTGTGCCGCCCGCCGACCACTACCATAAGGTCTGCCTGAGAGGCGAGGCTCATAGCCTCCTCCTGCCTGTCGGCAGTCGCGTTGCAGATAGTATGGAAGATCAGCGCGCCGGGAGCTTCCTGCGCGATAAGATCGCAGCATTCCTCCCATTTTTTCTTATTATACGTTGTCTGCGCGAGAATTGCAAGTTTTTTTTGCGAAAGCTCTTCACTTTTCACCAAGTTTTCAAGCTCTTTACATCCATCGAACACAAAGGACTCTCCGACACAGTGCCCTCTGATGCCCTCGACCTCCGGGTGATCCGGGTCTCCGGCGATGAGGACGGTATAGCCCTCCTGCGAGCGCTCCTCTGCGATCTTATGGATCCTTGCGACGAACGGGCAGGTCGCATCGACTATGCGGCAGCCTATTTTGCTGAGACGGTCGTAAACGCTTCTTGCAACTCCGTGGGAACGTATGATAACGGTGCGGTCCTCGGTCACTTCGTCGAGCGAAACGGCCTTACAACCTTTCCGCTCAAGGTCGGCGACCACATCTCCGTTATGGATTATAGGCCCTAACGTCACTACATTGTTACGGATATCTAATTCATTATACACTATTTTTACGGCTCTGTCTACACCAAAACAGAAACCTGCGGTCTTCGCGACGCAAATTTTACAATTTCTTAACATTTAATGCACCAATTCCTTTATGGAATCCATGATCGTCGTGCGGAGGAGCTTGAGTTCCTTAGGGCCGGGGGTCGTTATTCTGAGCTGCTCCGGACTGATAGGCTTGCCATAGCGGACTACTATCTTCTGGCGGATCTTAGCCTTGCCGTAATAGTTTATCCCGACGGGGATGACAGGGCACTGGGCTACGGCAGCTATCAGAGCGACACCGGTCTTGCCCTTGCCGACAGTACCGTCCTTGGAGCGTGTCCCTTCCGGGAAGATGACGAGGTTGCGGCCCATTTCCAGCTTCTCAATAGCAAGATTGAGAGCGCCTGTGTCGCCCTTTCCTCTCTGGACGGGGAAAGCTCCGAATTTCTTTATCAGCCAGACGAAGATCTTGTTGCCCTGGAAAAGCTCCTCCTTGGCCATAAAGGAGTTAGGCACGCGGCACTGAAGCTCGATGAGCACAGGGTCCAGCATCCTCCTGTGGTTGGAAGCGAAGATATTGCTGCCGTCCTTGGGGACATTTTCCTTGCCCTCGAATTTGAGGTTGAACTTGATCTTGAAGCAGAAAAGAACTATATATCTCAGTAAATTATAGAAGAAGATGCGGAAGGGGTTGAGCTTCTTTCCTCTTTTCACAGGCTCGATCCCGGAGAAATCAAGTAGGGGCTTTCTCTCCTTCTTCTCCCGGGGAGGGCGTTTCTTTCCTGCCTTCTCTTCAATTATCCCGGCGATATGCTCGACCACCTCATCGAGACCCATCTCTGTTGAATCGACCTCAATGGCGTCATCGGCCTTTCTGAGGGGAGCGATCTCGCGGTGTGTGTCGTTATAATCCCGCTGATTTATATCTGCAAGGACTTCCTCATAGGTAGACGGGTCGCCCTTTTCCTGCAATTCCTTGAAGCGGCGGCGGGCTCTCTCCTCGGCGGAGGCTGTAAGGAATATCTTTACATCCGCATCCGGCAGGACGACAGTGCCGATATCCCGGCCGTCCATTATTATATCGTTCTTGGCGGCGATATCTCTTTGCAGCCCGAAGAGGAACTCCCTGACTTCGGGTATTGCCGAGACAGCAGAGGCTCCCATGGATATCTCCGGGGTACGGATCTTGTCGGAAACATCCTCATCGTTGAGGAAAACGTGCTGTGCGCCGTCAACATAAGCCAGAGAAACATTTATCTCCGGGAGCAGCGGCACCACAGCCTCCTTGTCTCCCGGCTGAGCGCCCTTTGAGATGACATAGTATGCGATAGAGCGGTAAAGTGCGCCGGTATCGACATAGACATACTTCATCCTCGCAGCAATCTTTTTTGCGATAGTAGATTTTCCGGCTCCGGAGGGGCCGTCAAGAGCAACATTTATTCCCATATCTCAATTACCTCCATTCAAGGTGTTAGTATTATATCATATTTTAATGCAAAAGTAAAGACATCTGGCCGGGAGCCCTATTCTTTCAAAGGCGAACCGGGCTGCGGGATGAATGTGATCTCCTCATCCGGCTCCGGGGGCTCGAATATACCCTCGAATTTGGCCATCAGGCCCTCATCCACATAATAGGCCTCCAGCCTGCCCTCAAGTATTTCCCGATCGCGCTTCTGCACACGGCGTTTCCATTCTTCCGGGCTGATCTCCGGGTAGAAGAACTCGTATTCTATCCCCCGGGAGCCGAAAAGATCTCTGGCATAGTCGCGCTCCTGTCTTGTCCAGAAGCCCCAGTCGAGGACGACATTTATCCCGCTCTCCAGTATCTCAAGGGCTTTTCCGTAAAGATACTCCTCGGCCTTTTCAACATAGCTGTCGTGTTTTTCTCCTACATCACGTCCGAAAAGAGCCAGTGTGATCTCATCCACTGAGAGAATGACCGCCTTGTGTTTCTCTCTTAGCTTGCGGGCATAGGTGCTCTTACCGGAGCATATCCTGCCGCACATAAGAAATACTTTAGACATTCTATATTACTCCCATATTATTCTGTCAGGCAAACTGCCGGCTGACTCAGCGTCTGCCGTTATGCCCCGCTGGAGCAAAGCCTATCCGTTAGCGCAGGCATAGGCCGTAGCGAAGGCGATCTGCAAATTGAAGCCCCCGGTGTAGGCATCCACATCCAGCACCTCGCCGATGAAATACAGCCCCGGCACCAGCTTTGACTCCATATTCTTCGGGCTTATCTCATCGACACAGACTCCGCCTCTGGTGATTATCGCCTCTTCAACAGGCCTCAGCCCCTTGACTGTAAAGCTCAGGCCTTTAACAGAGCTTATCAGCGATGCTCTTTCCCCGGCAGTAAGCTGATTTCCCTTCTTCGTCGGAGAGAGCCCGCTGCGCCTGATGACAATGGGTATCATCTTTGCAGGCAGCAGCCGTCTCAGCAGATTTGAGAGATCGCGGTTGGGCTCGGCGGCGATATCCCGCAGGATACGCGCATCCAGCTTTTCCTCCGGGAGCCCCGGTTTCAGGTCGATGACTACCGTATATTTCTTTGCCCCCAGCCCTGTCATGTGCGCCGAAGCCGAAAGGACCAGCGGTCCGCTCATGCCGAAGTGAGTAAACAGCATCTCACCCAGCTCGGTATAGACCGGCCTTTTGCCGCCGTCATAGAGCGACAGCGTGCAGTTACGCAGCGAGAGCCCCATCATTTCGGTGCAGTCCCGTTCTTCGCAGACCACAGGCACCAGCGAGGGAGAGATATCCGTCACCTTATGGCCGGCACTTTCAGCCAGCCTGTAACCGTCACCGGTAGAGCCGGTAACAGGATAGCTCCTGCCGCCTGTTGCGACTACCACCTTTCCCGCCCGGTATTCCTCAAAGGCAGACCTCGCTCCGACACAGGCTCCGTCCTCAGTGATAAGCTCCTTTATCTCGTCGGTCACAAATCTTACTCCCGCATCCTTGCAGGCATTCACCAGCGCCCTGCGGATGTCCTCCGCCTTGTCGCTGACGGGGAAAACACGGTTCCCGCGCTCGGTCTTCAGCGGGACACCAAGGCTCTCAAAGAAAGCCATAGTATCCTCCGGGGCGAAACGGGAAAGTGCGGAATACATAAACTTCGGGTTGCGTGGGATATTTTTCATCACCGTCTGCACATCGCAGTTATTTGTAACGTTGCAGCGCCCTTTGCCTGTAATGAGCAGTTTCTGCCCGCATTTCTTTCCGTGCTCGGCGACTATGACCTCTTCTCCCAGCCAGGCCGCCTGCACAGCGCAGAAAAGCCCTGAGGCTCCCCCGCCTATTATAAGTCTGTCACAAACCATTTATCGTCTATCACTCATCCGTTATAATCGTAAAACATCTCGTCCAGCAGCTTATCCAATCCATCTTTATGACCGAAGGCTGCTTTTATAAGCGTCCCGGCATTCCTTATCATCAGCTTGAAATAGAGCCAGTCTCCGAGATCGTCATATTTGCGTGTCGAATTTATAAGCAGGTTCTTTCTCAGGACGCCGTAATTCTTTCCCTGTGCCCTTCCGAATGCCTTGAGCTTCCTGGCGGTGGCGGCATCCTCCATAGCTTTGAGCTCTGTAAATCCGCCGACAGCCTCAAAGGTCTTTTTCTCAGCCCAGAAGATCCCGCACCAAAGACCTGTCAATCTGAAGGAGGCTCTGCAAAGCAGATCATTGAGCCGGAGGGGAAAAGAGTAGCGCTCAAACCTCATCGGCGCTCCTCCTCCGATATACTTCCCTGTCCGAAGCAGATACACTGCTTCCTTTATAGTTCCAGGAGTCATCCTGTTATCGCAGTCGATAGTCAGTATTATGCTGCCCTCAGCAGCTTTGATCCCGCAATTCCGCACCTTGGCGATACATCTGTCCTCATTGAAGACAACTTTTGCGCCCAGGCTCTCTGCAAGCCGGGCTGTCCTGTCGGTGCAGCGGTTGCAGACAATAACGATTTCGGTCTCGCCGCCATACTGTGCCGCCGACTCCTTTATCGAAGCGATACATCTCCCGACATATTTTTCCTCATTATGCGCAGGGACGACTACTGTGACCCTGGGCTTTTTTACGCTTTTCCCCTTCACGGTTTCAGAGGGTCTGAGGAATTGTCCGATTTTTCGTACACATCATATTCCTCCCAGATCTGCTCCAGCCTCTCAAAATTCCGGGAGACCCTGTCGATATCGTTTATCGAGACAGCGACGATCAGCGCATTTATCAGGCTCAGGGGCGCGACAAGAGAATCAACAAATGAGGCCATATCGCTGTGAGCCAGCAGGAGCGTGTCGGCATACTGTGCCAGAGGCGAGCTGATCGAATCGGTCAGGGCAATAACGTGTGTTCCCTTGCTCTTGGCGAATTGCAGAGCCTTGACGGTCTGCCTTGAATAGCGGGGGAAGGAAATGCCTATGATGACATCCTTCTCGTCGATGTGCATTATCTGCTCGAACATCTCGCTGGTAGTCGAATTATGCACCAGCTTGACCTTCGGGAATATCAAAGTAAAGTAATAGCCCAGAAAGCTGGCCAGCGGAGCTGTGCTTCTGGCAGCAAGGATGTATATAGTATTGCAGGAGGTTATCATATCGACGGCACGGTTGAAATCCGCGACCGATGTTTCCTCCAGTGTGCGCCTTATCTTCTCGATATCAAGGCTCAGGACCCTTTCGAGGACATCGTCTCTTGTCAGCCTGTCGTTCATGACTTCTATTCTCTGGACAGCGGTCAGTTTATTGCGCATGAGCCCCTGCAAAGCCCGCTGGAGAGCGGGATAACCGTCATAGCCCAGCTCTGTTGCAAATCTGACGACAGTTGATTCGCTGACTCCGACAGTCGCGCCCAGCTTCTGAGCTGTCATAAACGCTGCCTTATCGTAGTGTGAGAGAATGAAATTGGCGATTAGCTTATGCCCCTTTGAGAGCTTGGGCAGCCTTTCGTTGATAAGTGTAAAAAGATCCTTTTCCATAGCGGAGCCTCCTGAAAGGAATTATTATTTATAAGCCTGTATATGCAAGGCTTTGAAGTGACTCAGACCTGTCTGAACTTTTCCAGGCGGTACATGATGCCGTCCTCCGGTTCTGTATCGCCGTTTTTGAAATCGTATCCCATTTTCCGGTAGAAGCCGACCGCAGTCAGCGATGCGGGTATCTCTATACGCCGCGCTCTCAAAAAGTATTCGTCCTGCTCCAGCGTTTCTATGAGCTTTCTGCCGACCCCTCTGCCCTGATACTCCGGCAGGATAAATACGGTCAGCAGGATGCTTTCGGTAACGCTCCCCCAGTAGCCGGCGATACTGCCCGTGCCGATGATCCGGCCGTTGTCGCAGATCACATAGCTGTGCCGCCCCCTGGAGAAAGCTTTCAGCGCCTCTGCATTATGCAGACCTATGATATGCTGCTCTATGAACTCCGGGGGATAATCCTTGCTGTTGCAGACCCTTGCTGTCTCAGCTATGACCTGCGCTGTCTCCTCTGCATCCTTATCTGTAAAAAGTCTTATCTCCATATCGAATACCCCAAGATCATTTTTCTGTGTAAATACTCAGCCCGCTGCCGTCGGAGACGAATGTTACTGTGCCGTTGTCCCGGGTGATAAATATCTCCTGTGCAAAGGCACTGAGCCTCTTCAGCGTTTTTTCTGACGGATGTCCGTAATCGTTGGCTGCGGCGCAAGATATGACCGCATACATCGGTCTTACCGCTGCCAGAAAAGGCTCTGTGGTAGCAGAAGAGCTGCCGTGATGCCCAACTCTCAGGACATCTGCTTTCAGCTCCGCCCCGCGTTCCAGCAGCCAGGCTTCCTCTTCCTTCTCGCAATCGCCTGTGACAAGGAATGAATTATCTCCGTGCCTGATCAGAACGACAGTCGAGCAGTTGTTCAGGTCTTCGGCATACTCCTTCGGGGCATAGGTCGTGACTTTGAGCTCTCCGAGATCGAAGGTCTCGTCCGAGGCGTTCAGCAGCTCGGCTCCCCGCTTTCTGATCGACTTCATCATTTTTTCATAGGAATATGTCTTAGGTATCAGCGCATCCGGCAGCAGGGGCATCGAAACGCTCCCGACCTGAAAGCTGTCTATGATATCCGCCATTTCGCCCATATGGTCGGAATGGGGGTGGGTAACTATGATCCGCTCCAGACGCTTTATCCCGAGGCTCCTGATATAGGCTATGACCTTATCCCTGCCGTCGGTCTCGCCGGAGTCTATGAGCATAGCCTTTCCCTCAGAGATGACCAGTGTGCAGTCCCCCTGCCCGACATCGATGAACCGGACAGAAGTCCCGGCATCGGGAGCAGCGGGTTTCTTTCTCAGGAAAGAGAACCAGCCCTGAGGAGAGATGACACCTGCCTTTGCCAGCAGAGTCAGTATCAGCGCCGCAGCCGCGATGATAAGCAGCAGTACGCCTATGACGCTCCGCCGGGATGTTCGTTTCTTACGCCTTTTATTCATCTTAGTCTCCAGACCGCATCGGTCATTCCACTGTCAGTTCCCAGCTCAGGCCCCGGCTTTTTACCCATGAGTGATAGTTCTTCATATCGTCGGGGAGATAATCGTAATCGAGGAGGGGCTCGAAGCTGTCTATGATGCTTACTGCCTCTTCGAGTATCTGCTCCCCGGCCTTCCCGGCGACGTCCAGCCTGACCTCATTTGGCAGCAGAGGCCTTTCCGAGATCAGAGCGTTGAGCCTGCTGACCCCTTTGAGGGCAACGAGCCCGCCTTCATTTTTGGCTCGGTGTATCATCTGCACCCTGATCTGCTCCGGGTCGGAGGAAAAGAGCCGCAGGATGATGAATCGGCGCCCCTTGAACAGGCTTGGGAGCTCTCTGGCTCTGAGATCGTCAAGATCGGTAACTACGATATTTCTCAGGCCAAGCCTCTGGAAATACTCGATCTGGCTGAGGACAGCTCCGAAGCAGACCCTCTCCTCATATTCCCCCTGATCGAGGACATAAGGCGGGATAACGAACTCCGGGATCATATTCTGCTCGATATATACTCCTCCGAGCCGCTTATAGAGCCGGCCTGCAAGGGTCGTCTTGCCGACAGCGGGCGGGCCGATCACAAAAATGAAATCCATATACTGCTCCTACTGTGCCGTAAAACTGCTCCTTCGGGCACGATCCCGCCGGATCACCCCGGCTGCGGCCTTTTCCGTCATGCTGTATATACTGCTATGCAGGAAAGATCGGTTCAGGATCTTCCCTGCCGCTCGTACCATTCTTCCTTGGATATGTTTATCTGTCTGGCCTTGGCGCCGTTGGCGGGGCCGATTATCCCCATTGCCTCGATATCGTCCATTATCCTGGCTGCCTTGGGGAAGCCCAGCTTCAGCTTTCTCTGGAGGAAGGCTGTTGAAGCGTTGCCGCTCTCGACGATGATCGTGATAGCCTGATTGATAAGATCGTCATCAGGGTTGATTGCGATATCGTCGGCAGAGACAGAGTTCTTGTTCTTGGCCTGCTCCAGCTCGCGCTGGTTCTTCTCGACCTCGTGGACGATCTCCTCGTCATACTCTCCGCCGGTCTCGTTCTTTAGGAATTTGACCACGTTCCGTATTTCGTTGGTGGAGGCGAAGCCGCTCTGGATCCTCAAAGGCTTAGGATAGCCCACAGGCTTGTAGAGCAGGTCGCCGCGTCCCAGCAGGTCTTCGGCGCCGTTCTCATCGAGGATAACGCGGGAGTCGATGTTTGAAGACACCGAAAGTGCGGTACGGCTTGGGATATTTGCCTTGATAAGACCTGTGATAACGTCGGTTCGCGGGGACTGGGTAGCTATCAGCATATGCATACCTGCGGCACGGGCAAGCTGTGCCAGACGCATTACACTTTCCTCGACCTCGCTCTTGGCGGCCAGCATCAGGTCAGCGAACTCGTCGATGATGATAACAACATAGTGCAGCTTCTTGTAGTTGAGCTCGGGGTTTTCGTCAACGAATTCGTTGAAATCCTCGATATTCTTGACGCCGTTGGCCTCAAAGAGGTTATAGCGCCTCATCATTTCGTTGACTGCCCAGCCCAGAGCGCCTGCTGCCTTCATCGGGTCGGTGACGACGGGTATCAGCAGATGCGGTATGCCGTTATAGACCGGGAACTCCACCTTTTTCGGGTCGATAAGTATCAGCTTGACCTCTTCCGGTGTGCAGTGGAAGAGGATGTTCAGTATGATAGAGTTGGTAAACACCGACTTACCGGAGCCGGTAGTTCCTGCTATGAGCATATGGGGCATCGTTGCTATATCGCCCATAACGATCTTGCCGTCAATATCCTTGCCGACAGCAAACGAGAGCTTGCTTGAAGCCTTCCGGTAGGTATCGCTGTCGATGAGCTCACGCAGCGAAACGCTGTCGCGGTTGAGGTTGGGCACCTCGACACCAATGGCGGCCTTGCCGGGGATCGGCGCGATACGGACACCGTTTGTGGCAAGGTTCAGGGCGATATCCTTGGCGCGGTTCTCTATCTTGGAAACAGAGACTCCCCTGCCGGGCTCCAGCTCGTATCTGGTGACCGACGGGCCGCGCTTTATGCCGACAAGAGTAGTCTTGATGCCGAAATCATCCAACGTCTGCACCAGCTTCTGCGACTTATCGGTCACTTCAGCCTGCACATCCTCGGCGGAGCTGACATTAGCAGCATATTTGAGTATATCGACAGGCGGGAAAGTATATACAGGGATCTTCTCGTCCTGCTTTACCATAGAGGTCTGCCCTGTTTTGTCTACATAGACTTCCTTCTGCTTCTCCGGGGCCGGCTCCTGCCTGGGCGGCTTTTTCACAGCGGGCGCCTGCTCCGGCTTCTTTTCCGGCTCAGGCTTCACAGCAGCAGCGGCAGGCTTCGGCTGTTCAGGCTGCCCGGCGGACCCATCTGTCGGGATCCTGCTCCTGTCAACAGGCAGATCCCAGACGCTCCCGCGGCCGAATTTCGGTAGGGTGATCTCGGGATGATCCTGATTCTTCCTGAGATTTTCTTCTTTTTTCTGCTGAGCTGCCAGCTCGTCCTCTTCGCTGCGGGCGGTGCTCATGCCGACAGCTTCTTCGATGAGCTTTGATATATCCGACTTGGGCGGCTCTTCCTTGGGCTTGAACTCATCCGGGTCGGTGGTGAAGATATTGGCAAATCTGTCTGTTTTCTTTTTACGGGCCTGCTTTTCCGTCTCGTCATCGCGGTAATACTTAGCGATATCGACTCTTTTCCGCTCTCTGGATGCGGGCGCCGGAGTCTCGGCCTTGGCTTTAAAGGCTTCTGCGGCATGAGCTTCGGCCGCCTGAAGGCGGAGCCTTTCCTCATTAGCGGCAGCGCGGGCAGCTCTCTCCTCCTCAAGAGCCTTATATCCGCCGACAAACGGCTTTGACAGCAGCTTGAAGAGCCCCGGCAGCGTGACATTGGAGAGCAGGAGGATGAATGTCAGGTCGAGAAGGATTATGATTATAGCCCCGCCGACTTTCCGAAACACCGAAAGCAGCGGCCAGCCGATAAGTGCTGAAGCGACTCCACCGCCCTGCAGGGCAGCGCCGTCGTTATAGAGCATAGAGAGCTTTTTGCCAAATGTAGGCCCGGTGACCTGCGAGCCGAAGAGTATCTGAGTCGTACCGCTGAGCAGCACCAGCAGGATGAGCCCTTGTATGAGTCTTGCGATTATCGTGCTCTGGGGCTTGTCCGAAGCGACCTGGAGCGCCAGATAGATCATCAGCGGCGCAACAAAGAAGACAGCGAGCCCGAAAATGCCCCTGTTTGCTCTGAACATAGACTCCCAGAGCCCTTCGCCTCTGACATAAGTCAGCAGCAGCTCGGCGATGCCGAAGAAGAACAGTATGAAGCTCCAGAAACGTCTGCCCTCGCCGCTCTTTTTCTCGGCAGCAGCCTTTGCGGCACTGCCTCTGGCGGAAGATGTCTTCCCCTTGGCGGCGGGCTTCTTCGCTGTGCTGCGGGTATTTTTTGAAGCCGATGTTTTGTTGTTCCTGTTCTTAGCCGAAGCCATTTATGCCTTTCACCTCACGAAAAGTGTCAAAAAACGTTATTTCATCATTTTTCGGCTCCTTTAAACGGGCCGTATATAAAACGCCGAAAGACTGCCGTGCCCCCGCCGGCGGCGAAAGCCCGTACAGCCTTATCGTGGATCAATCGAAAACGATCGGATGCCCGAGGACCAGCTCGATAACAGCAACAGCCGTTACGATAAGGCCGAGCCCCAGGGTATAATATGCGAAGATCTTGAATCTGTCTGTCTTGACCAGCCAACGGACGAGCCTTATGGCTGCGAGGCCTACCAGCGCCGCGATGATGAACCCCAGCGCACAGCTCCCCCAGGGGATAGCCGCATCCGACTTCACAGCGCCCCGGACTTCCGTAAGGCAGCCCATCAGGATGACTGGTATGCCGAGGATAAAGGAATACTCGACGGCAGTATCTCTTGTAAATCCGCAGAAGAGCCCGGAGGATATAGTCGAGCCGGAGCGGGATACGCCCGGCAGCATGGCCACAGCCTGCATGAACCCGACTGTAACGGAATCCTTGGTCTTTATGTCTCCGGCGGTCTTTTTGCCTTTGACGCAGCGGTCAGACATCATAAGTATCGCAGCGGTATAGAGGAAGCAGATACCCTCAGCCATTATGCTCTGGTCTTCGGATATGCTCTCGAACCAGTCAAGGAAGGGGGCGAAGGGCAGCAGGCAGCAGCAGGAGAAGAAGATCATTATTATCATCCGCCTGTTGGGATTCATCTCCGACCACTTGAAATTGCCCGTAAAGATATCCTTGAAAAGCGAGCCCAGCTCTTTTATCATTGCATAAATGCGCTTCCTGAAAGCAACGAATACTGCGACCAGTGTTCCGAGATGGAGGACAGCAGAGAAGAACAGAGCTCCCTCGCCGCTGTTGCCGGTAAAATGCTGATACAGCGAGAGATGTCCCGAGCTGGAGACCGGCAGAAATTCGGTCAGCCCTTGTATTACAGCCTGAAACACTGTGCTCAAAAAGGTCATTGATCATCGTATCCTTTCCGAAGAGAAACCTTTATCCGGCTGAGCCGGACAGTATATCTGTATTCAAAAATGAAAGTAAAAATTCATATTTCAGCTCTCCGAACATAATAATAGCACAGATAGCTGCTTATGTCAACTGTTTTGAGGCCAAACTTGCAGGATTACACCTGTGGACTTGCAGTTTCATGTCTTGCATATTCTGTCGATACCACATCCCCGACCCAGTTGACCAGATCGGTAAAGGTCTCCTTGGGATAGACCGAGAAGTATTTGTTTATCGGCTGGCCTTTGACAGTCAGGCCGTCAGTCAGGCAGAAGCCGTCTGCCGAGACAGTTACTGTGAGCTGATCGCCGGCGCAGATCCCGAATACTATTTGTATATAGTCGAGAGTCTCGTCCTTATTGGGTTTAACGGCCTGCTGCTCGCTGCCGAAGCTCTTTATCATCTTCGAGAGCTCGCTGTAGTGGTCGCCGTTGAGGATATAGCACTCGCCGTAAGTCCCGGCGATCTTCATCCTTATCTGTGCATAAGCCGCCTCGCATATCGTCAGATTATAGTATTCATCGAAGATCAGATAATAGTATCTTCCGCCTGCGGAGGCTTTATAGGCTGCGGAATAGATCCTTGAAGTCCTGAGAGCGCCCTTGCTGAGCGGCTCGATGGAGTCGTAAGTATGCAGGTCATTCTTCCCGCGGACAGCCAGGCAATACTGAGCCGGCTTGGATTCATCCTCACCCGGGAGCTCGGTAACGCTGATGTTATCCGGATCGAACTCGGCATCCACCAGCCTGCCGACTCCGTCTCTGACCTGTAGCATATCGAAGACTCCGTCCTCGCTGCGGGTCTTATTGAGCTTTATGAGCTCATTGGAGACAAGCTCGGCGCCGGTATACTTACCCGGCTCGATGATGACAGCGCCGTTTGAATTGGCTATCCCGATATGCCCCTTGCTGTTGAAGGTATAATACTCTCCGAGGAAGCATTTATCGCAGCGGACATCCTCAATTGGGCTGGTCACGGCATCTGTAACAGACTGTGCAGGGTCAAAGCCCACAGAGACTATATTGGCCAGCATATCGGCTGTCGCCTCACTGCCGAGGAAGGAGGGGAACTCATACTTTCTGACCTCGACGGGGGAAGTCTGCTGCTGGGTCACAGCCGCGGTGGTCTGGCCCGTTGAAGCCGGAGAGCCGGAGCTTTCCTCCTCCTCGCATCCGCAGAGGCAGAGCGCCGCACAGATACAGGCTGCTGTTATAATGCGCAGTTTCATTTTCCCATCTCCGTTTCTGTCTTGAAGACTATGGTCCAGTCACACAAAATCATTATATCACAGTCTTTCCGATAAATCAAGAGGGATAAAGCAAAATCCTGTCTGATTTTTTGGACTGCTGAAACAAAACAGGCGCCCCCTGCGGAATTTATCCGCAGAAGGCGTCAGGATCATTCAAAAGAAGAGTAATATTTCTCAAGCTCCGGCCTTGCGCTGACATAATAACGCTCCAGCGATTTATCGAACTGAGTCCCCATTCCCTCCATTATGATAGCATTGGCTTTCTCAAATGACATCTTTTCCTTATACACACGCTTGCTGACCAGAGCATCGTAGACATCCGCAATAGCCATGATACGGGATTCCAGCGGTATCTGCTCGCCCTTCAGGCCGTCAGGGTAGCCGGAGCCGTCCCAGCGCTCATGGTGATAATGAGCGACATTCTCCGCGATCTTCTTGAAGGTCTCATCGTCAGTGCTCTTGAGTATCTCATGAACTATCCGGGCGCCCTCGGCAGCGTGGGTCTTCATCTTATCGAATTCCTCCGGAGTAAAGCGCCCCGGCTTTCTGAGGATAGCATCGTCAACTGCGATCTTTCCGAGGTCGTGCATCGGTGCGGCCTTGACAATATCGTGGCAGAATTCATCTGACAGTTCATTGGACAGGTCCTTGCGCATCTCCTCGATAAGCAGTTTTACTCCGATGCTGGTCCTTCTGATATGGCCTCCGGTGGAATTGTCGCGGCTTTCGACCATGGTCGCCATGCTTAGGATAAGGTTATCGTGCATCTCGATTATATGCTTTGTCTTTGCGGCAACATCCTTGCTGAGGCGTTCATTATAGGAATTGATGAGCTTTATGTATTCCTGATTCTTGGTATCGTCTGTGATAAAGATCTGATACCCTCTGCGGCGGACGCCGTTATAAAGGAAGCTGATAGCTATAAGATATACCTTATCATCCTTGGCATAGAAAACTTTGTTCTTTGTCTCGTCGTCCTTAAAGGCCTTGATCCAGCGGGAGATGGTATTGGCGACTTTCAGGCTCTTGTTGAGTTGGTTATCGACAGATATATCGTTCAGAGCCGGGAAGACTTCCTTTGCGAACTCATTGCTGCCGAGGTATCTGAACTGGAAATCGCAGGTAACTATCCCGGTCTCTCCGGTCTTCATCATCGAATCTACTGTTACATCTGTGATATCATAGATGCTGACACGGTAGATGATGATAATATAAACGAACTGGGCAAAGACATAGGCTGCGGGGATGAGCTCGACATTTGGTATCAGCTTTCTTCCTGCGAAAAAGGCAAAACTTGCAATTAGAACAGGTATCAGCAGCAGGACGATCATTCTGTTTGATACCTGATTCTTCCAGAAATAGCTGTAAATGACCGCAACTACACTGAGAATGAGGTAAACAATTATCAGGACCCGCGAAACAGTATGCATAAACCCGTATTCCTTATACAGGACGGCGACTCCGTTTTCCCGGGAAAAGCTGACAGACTTATAGAATATATCCGATTTTCCGATAGTCTGACTCGTTACAAAAACAACGGTGGTAATAAAATACAGCATAGCAGACATCCATCGTTTGAGCCGTATATTGCACATTGAGAATATTACCAGCATTATCATCAGGATCAGATACAGGCCGCCGATGTATGTCAATCGCTGAGCTATCAGAGCTTCCTCAAGGTTCTGCGCTTCCGCAAAAATCAGAAATATCAGATTCGATATGGGAACAAAGATGAAAATAGCCGTTATATGCACATCGAAGTGTTTATGCCAGATCATAACATAGCCGAGAGTGAGCAGCACCGACAACAAAAACATTACATTATAATAGATCATTATCATGGCATTGCTCCTCCTTTCAGCTTATATATAAATCATTATAGCACAGATGTCCGAAAAAAGTCAAGCTAAACCTTTTCAGCGCAGTATTTTATCTGCGGTACAAATAACATCCGATAAAGCCAGGAGACATCCGAATAGCCCATAATATCGGGACAGACAATCTACTGTGCCGTCCCAACCTCCGCAAGGGATTCTGTCCCCATTGGCACCCATCCGAAAGGCTTTGCACACTCTTGAATGGGCGCAATATTACCCGCTTTGTACGGGAACCCAACCCTTACACAACGCCCCGCCCCTCTAAAGGAAAGACGCCGCTGAACCTATCGGCAGCGTCGCAGGCCGTACAGACGACAAATAAACGACAGCAAGTACCCGAAGGGGCTCGGGGACGACCGAAAAGCCCCCGAAACTAAGCGTGAGCTGATGTGAGGTTCCCGCACTTGGTCTGGGCGGGGCAACACCCCTTACACAACGTCCCGCCCCTCTAATGGAAAGACGCCGCTGAACCTATCGGCAGCGTCGCAGGCCGTACAGACGACCCACCACCGACAGCAAGCGACCAACGGGAGCGCCGCGTTT